>NZ_WFLL01000039.1:0-54751 GCF_009208755.1 Janthinobacterium sp. FT14W
GGTGCCCGTAGCCGCAGCGCCTGCGCCTGCCGCCAAGCCGGCCGCAACGGCCGAAACGGCCAAGGCTGCGCCCGTCCCAGCCGCCGCACCGGCAGCCAGGCCGGCAGCCGCCCCCGCCAAGCCGGCCGAGAAGGTCGCCGAGAAGGTGGCCAGCAAGATTGTTGCCGACAAGCCCGCCGTGAAAGCGGCCGAAGCCAAGCCGGCAGCCAAGGGGGAAGCGGCCAAGCCGGCACCGGCGCCCGCCGCCGCGCCGGCGAAAGCGGCCGCCCCCGCACCGGCCAAGTCATTTCCTGCAAGCAAACCAGCTGCCAAGCCGGCCAGCGCCGCCGGCAAGACCGTGGCCAAGGTTGCCGTGAAGCCAGCCGCCAAGCCAGCGCCCAAGGGCGCGCCATCGAAGCAGCTCGACATGCTGGGCGGCGGCAAAGGCAGCAGCCGCAAGTAAGCCGGCAGTCAAGCCTGCAGTTCCAGGCAGCGGCGCCGCATCGCGCAAAACAACGGGCTACGGCCCGTTTTTTGCGTGCCCGTCCACAGCGCGCTTTTCCGCCTTGTTGTATCCTACGCGTACTTTCCGTCCGCGTGCCCGTCCTTCCGCCCCGCGACACCCCATTATTCAAAACAAAAGGTAACCATGAGTTTGTCGAGGCTCATCGCCGGCTTCGTGCGTCAGCATTGGCCGGCGTATGCCGCCGCTGCCGTCATGCTGACAGGCGTGGCAACACTGACCGTCTGGATCCCGCGCCGCGTGGGCGCCATCGTCGACGCGCTGGCCGCGCACCGCATGACGGCGGCAGAACTGTGGCTGGAGCTGCTGACCCTGCTCGCCGTCGGCGTCGTCATCTACTTCCTGCGCGTGGGCTGGCGCATCACCCTGTTCAAGGCCGCCTACCAGCTGGGCGTGATGCTGCGCACGCGCTTCTACACGCGCATGTCGCAGCAGGGCGCGTCGTTTTACCAGAACCAGCGCACGGGCGACCTGATGGCGCTGGCGACGAACGACATCGACGCCATCGAAATGGCCGCCGGCGAAGCCATGCTGGCCGGCTTCGACGGCACCTTGACCCTGCTGATGGTGCTGGGCATCATGCTGCTGGGCGTGGACTGGCGCCTGGCCTGCATCGCCCTCCTGCCCTTCCCCCTGATGGGACTGGCCTTCTGGCGCATCTCCAGCCATATCCATACGGCGTCGACGGATTCGCTGAAACGCTTTTCCGCGCTGAACGACCATGTGCAGGAATCGCTGTCGGGCGTGCGCACCCTGCGCGCGCTGGGCCTGGAAGAGCGCAGCAGCACCCAGTTTTCCACCCTGGCCGGCCACGCGGCCAATGCCAGCCTGACGGCGCAGCGCTGGGAAGCGGCGTACGAACCGGCCGTCGGCCTGACCCTGACGGCCGCCACGGCGCTGACCCTGGGCCTGGGCGGCTACCTCGTGTGGCAGGACCAGCTGACCATCGGCGCGCTGACGAGCTTTTCCATGTACCTGGGCCAGCTGATCTGGCCCATGTTCGCCGCCGGCTGGGTACTCTCCCTGATCGAACGGGGCCGCGCCGCCTGGCAGCGGCTGCAGCCGATGCTCGACGCGCCGCTGGCCATCGACGACCATGGCAGCATCGACACCCTCACGCCCGGCCCCTTGCAATTGCAGGACATCGGCTTTGCCTACGCAGGCCAGACGGCGCCCGCGCTGTCCGGCATCTCGCTGCGCCTGCAGCCGGGCCAGACCCTGGGCCTGGTGGGTCCCACGGGTAGCGGCAAGTCGACCCTGCTGCGCGTGCTGCTGCGCCAGGTCACGCCGCAATCGGGCACGGCCACGTGGAATGGCCAGCCGCTCGACGCCTACACCCTGCATGCGCTGCGCGCGGCCATCAGCTGGGTGCCGCAGGAGTCCTTCCTGTTCTCCGCCACCATCGCCGACAATATCGCGCTGGCCCGTCCCGGCGCCACGCGCGAGGAAGTGGAACGGGCGGCGCAGCTGGCCGACATCCATGCGGACATCCTGCAATTCCCCGACGGCTACCAGACCCACGTGGGCGAAAAGGGCATCACCCTGTCCGGCGGCCAGCGCCAGCGCGTGGCGATTGCCCGCGCCCTGCTGGCCGACAACGGCTTGCTGCTCCTGGATGATGCGCTGTCGGCCGTCGACACGGGCACGGAAACGCGCATCCTGCAGCACCTGGAAGAACTGCGCCGCAAGCGCCCCGAGCGCAGCGCCATCATCGCCAGCCACCGCCTGAGCGCCGTCGTCAACGCGGACCTGATCCTGGTGCTGCGCGACGGCCACGTGACGGAAACGGGCAACCATGACGCGCTGATGCAGCGCGACGGCTGGTACGCCAGCCAGTGGCGCTATCAACAACTGGAGGCCAGCCTCGATGCCATCTAAGAAGAACGAACAAGCCGCCTCCGCCACGCAATCCGTGCGCCGCCAGGCCGCGCAAGCCATCGGCCTGCTGCGCCGCGCCGCCGCGCCCGACCTGCGCCACCTGTACTGGGCCACGTTCTGGCTGATCCTCGCCGCCGCCCTGGAAGTGACGGGGCCGATCCTGGGCAAGGCCCTGATCGACCAGCATCTGCTGCCGCGCAACCTGGACTGGACGCGCATGTCCCTGCTGCTGGGCGGCTGCCTGCTGACGGGCTGGGTCGCGTCCGGCCTGCGCTACCTGCAGCTGGTGCGCCTGTCCGGCCTGGCCATGCGCTCGGTGCAGCGCCTGCGCGAAACCGTCTACCAGCACGTGCTGCGCCTGCCCATGGCCTTCTTCGACCGCGCCATCACGGGCCAGCTGGTCAGCCGCGTCACGAACGACACGGAAGCGGTGAAATCGCTGTATGTGCAGGTGCTGTTCGTCATCCTCGACAGCTCCATCGTGCTGGTCGGCACCATGGCCGCCATGGCCTTCCTCGACTGGCGGCTGATGCTGATCGTGCTGGCCCTGCTGCCGGCCGTGCTGGTCATCGTCTTCCTGTACCAGCGCTGGAGCGCGCCGGCCGTCACGCGCGCGCGCGCCCTGCGCAGCGAAATCAACGGACAGATCGCCGAATCGATCGGCGGCATGAGCGTGCTGCAGGCGAACAACGCGGAAAAGCGCTTCGGCGCGCGCTTCACGGGCATCAACCAGGACCACTACACGGCGCGCATGCAGGAATTGCGCGCCAACGCCTGGCTGCTGCGCCCCGCGCTCGACATGCTCAACATCGTGCTGCTGGCCGTCGTCATCTTCGGCTTCGGCCGGCGCGAGATGGGCGCCGTGGAAGTGGGCGTGCTGTATGCGTTCATCAGCTACATCGCGCGCGTGATCGAGCCGCTGATCCAGATCACCATGCAGTTCAGCCAGCTGCAGCAGTCGGTGGTGGCCACGGCCCGCGTCTCGGCCCTGCTGGACGAAGCGCAGGCGCTCGAACATGCACCGAAAAAGCAAACACCGGCCCTGCGGCATGCGGCGGCAGGAACCGACTCGCCCGCCGTGGACATCGCGCACCTGACCTTCGCCTACGTGGAAAACCAGCCCGTGCTGCACGACCTGTCGCTGACCATCCCGCAGGGCGCGTTCTTCGGCATCGTCGGCCACACGGGCAGCGGCAAGTCGACTTTGCTGTCCCTGCTGCTGCGCTTTTATCCCGTCGCCCAGGGCAGCATCGCCATCAACGGCGTCGCCCTCGACAGCATAGCCAACGAGCGCTTCCGCGCCGACGTGGGCCTGGTGCCGCAAGACCCCTTCCTGCTGGCCGCCTCGGCGCGCGAAAACATCGACATGGGCCGCGGCTACACGCAGGCGCAGATCGAGGCGGCCGCGCGCGCCGCGCATGCGCACGACTTCATCGCCGCGCTGGAACACGGCTACGACACGCCGCTGGGCGAAGGCGGCTCGCGCCTGTCGTCGGGGCAGAAGCAGCTGATCGCCATTGCCCGCGCGCTGGCCGGCCAGCCGCGCATCCTGCTGCTGGACGAAGCGACGTCGCGCATCGATAGCCAGACGGAGCAGATCGTGCAGCTGGCCCTCAATGAATTGCGCGGCAAGGTGACCATCATCGCCATCGCCCACCGCCTGTCGACCATCCGCGAAGCCGACCGGATCATCGTGCTCAACCACGGCCGCATCACGGAAGCGGGGCCGCACGACGCGCTGATGCAGATCGAAGGCGGCCTGTACCAGCGCCTGTATCTGCTGCAGCAGCTGGCGCAATAATATTGTTTTGTCAATGCCGGCAGTGTGCACTTTCGCAAATTTCTGCGCCCCGCATGATATTTCTTGATTGCAACAGAATATAATCAGTTGCAGACAGTGGGTCATTGCGGGGGCGGGAAGTTGGCAGGCAGACAGAGACGGGCATCGTGGCGAAAGGCGCATTGGCTG
The DNA here is from genome assembly GCF_009208755.1 of Janthinobacterium sp. FT14W. Lineage (NCBI taxonomy): Bacteria > Pseudomonadati > Pseudomonadota > Betaproteobacteria > Burkholderiales > Oxalobacteraceae > Janthinobacterium > Janthinobacterium sp. FT14W. The sequence goes on from NZ_WFLL01000039.1 coordinate 4,350, forward strand.
CTGGTACTGGCCTGCCTGCTGCCGCCTGCCATCCATGCCCAGGTGGGCAACCTTGAACAGCATATCGCCGCCGTGCGCGAGGATGGCCGCTTCGTGCCCGCGCGCGCCCTGCAGCGCCTGCAAGAGGTGGAAACGCAGGCGCGCGGCGCGCCCCTGCCCGTGCGCGCGGAATTCCTTACCCAGCTGAGCACCGTCCGCATGCGCCTGGGACAGAACGACCTCGCCATGCAGCTGGCCGAGGAGCTGATCGCCTACGCCCGCCTGAACAAGAACGATGTGGCGCTGGCGAAAGGCATGCTGTGCAAGGCCTACATCACGTTTGCCCTGAACGAGCGCCGCGCCTCGCACCTGCTGGCCTTTGAAGCGGAACGCATCGCCAACCGCACGGACGACCTGCCCGTGCGCGTGCAGGCGACCATCAGTGCGGGCCAGTCGTGGGCCGAGGAAGGCAATTTCCCGTTTGCGCTGGCCAAGCTGCAGGCGGCCGTCGACCTGGCGCGCCAGAGCAGCTCCCCCACCAGCCTGGCAGCGGCCCTGAATGCCCTCACCCTGCTGTACACGCAGATGCGCGAATACGACAAGGGTTTCGAGGTGCTCGATGAATTGCTGGCCGTGTCCAGCACCCTGGCGTCGCCGGGCCGCATGGCGCAGGCGAAGAATACGGAATACGGGCTGGCGCTCGACGCGCAGCAGCCGCAGCGGGGCCAGCGCGCCCTGCTGGCGGCCCTGGCGCTGGAACGCCAGCTGGACGCCCGCGGCATGGTGGCCGTTACCCTCGTCAACCTGTCGGACAGCTACCTGAAGGAAGGCGACTACGCGCGCGCGCTGCGCTATGCGAATGAAGCCATCACGGCGGGGCGCCTCGTCAACAATGCGCAGGTGGAAGCGACGGCGCGCCTGAACATCGGCCAGGCGCTGATCGGCCAGGGCCGCCTGCAGGAGGGCAAGCAAAGCGTGGCCACGGGCCTGGCCTACTACGAACGCACGGCCAACCAGCCGGACATGCAGGCCGTGCTGCTGGAGTACGGCACGGCGCTGGAAAAGGCGGGCGACCTGCGCGGCGCCGTCACCGCGTACCACCGCGAGCGCGACATTTCCAACCAGCTGTTCGAGAAGCAGCGGCAGAAGGCCGTGTACGAATTGCAGGAAAAATATGAGGCAGAGAAGAAGCAGCGCCAGATCGAGCTGCTGAGCCGCGAAAACCAGCTCAAGAGCACGGAAATCGACAACCGCCGCCTGCAGCAGCGCGTATGGTGGCTGCTGGCGCTGGTACTGGCCATGGCGTCCGTCATCGTCGGCTTGCTGTACCGCAAGGTGCGCCACGCGAACGTGCAGCTGAAAGTCAAGAACCAGGAACTCAAGCGCCAGAGCTCGCGCGATCCGCTGACGGCCCTGTACAACCGCCGCCACTTTCAGGAATTCATGCGCAGCCATGCAGGCAAACCCCAGCAGGCCTACGGCGGCGCCGATGTCGTGGGCGCGCTGTTCCTGCTCGATGTCGACCATTTCAAGCACATCAACGACCGCTACGGCCATGCGGCGGGCGACCTGGTGCTCACCACCATCGCCGAAACCCTGCATGACGTGCTGCGCGAAACGGACATGATCGTGCGCTGGGGCGGCGAGGAATTCCTCGCCTTCCTGCCGGCCGTCGCGCGCGACGGACTCGACGATATCGCACGGCGCATCCTCAACGGCATGGCCGCGCAGGACGTCCACTACCAGGGGCAGGCCATCAAGGTGCACGTGTCCGTGGGATTTGCGCCCTATCCGCTGGCGCCGCTGGGACGGCCGCTCACGTGGGAACGCAGCGTCAACCTCATCGACATGGCGCTGTACCTGGCCAAGGCGCACGGACGCAACCGGGCGTACGGCTTGCGTGGTTTTCAGCAGGTGGAAAGAACGACCCTGGAAGCCGTGGAGCAAGACCTGGAACGCGCGTGGCGCGACGGCTTTGTCGATTTGAGCGTGGTGCTGGGGGGACCGGACGGCTTGGATGATGCAAGCACAGCGACGACGGCGCATGGCAGCCCGGCTGGCGCCAGCGGCGGCGTGGCCGCAGCTGCCATCAGCTGACGGCAGCTGCGGAGGCCGGACCGGCAGCGGCCGGCCCTGGCACGGTCAGTGCGATGATTACTTGTGCGCGGCGTCCTGCATCTTTTCGCCCGCTTTTTCCACTTTCTTGCCCACGGCATCGGCCGCTTCGCTCATTTTCTTGTCGGCGTCAGCGGCGACCTGGTCCATCTTGGCGCCCGTATCGGAAGCGGCCTGGCTCACGGCGGCGTCGGCCTTGCTGGCGGCGGCCTTGATGTCGGCTTCAGCCTTGGCGGCGGCCGCATCGATCTTCTGGCCCGCTTGCTCGGCTGGACCGGCAGCGACATCGTCCTTCTTGTGGCAGGCAGCCAGCGCCACGACCATCATCCCGGCGGCGCACACGGTCATCCAATTTTTGCTTACTTTCATGATATTCCCTTTCATTGTTATCAAAAGACACAGATCAGTTCGCAATATACACCGGCCTAAATTTTTCCAGCGTGCGCTAACGCACATAAAAACACGCTTTGACGACGCATTTGTAAGCAATGGTATCTTGATATCTTTTCAATGTCCCGCTCAATGTGCGGCAGGGGCCGGCCGATAGCCATCCGTCAGGGTGTGCAGGAAAGCGATCACGTCGGCGATCTCGCGCTCGTTCAGGGCGGGCGCCTGGCCCGGCTGGCGGTCGAACGGCGCCTCCACGTTCACGTTTGCTTCCATTCCCGGCGGCATATCGTTGTATTTGCGCACCTTGCCATTTTTATCCTTTGGATACCATTTCTGCGGCGCCGTGTCGCGCTGCACGTAAAAACGCAACACCTGCTCCAGGCTGTCAAAGCTGCCGTTGTGGAAAAACACCTTGCGCAGGGCCACGTTGCGCAAGGACGGCGTCTTGAAGCTGCCGCAGTATTCCTTGTGCTCCGTCAAGTCGGTTCGGTCCGGGCCGCACAGTCCCAGGTCAAAGTACGCGGGGTCCCCATTCGCCGGCAGCTTGCCATTGCGCGGCACGCCGATATTGATCAAGCCATAATCAGTGAATTGGGGGAAGGCGCCGCCGGGGCTGATCCGGCTGATGTGGCAGGACGCGCAATTGCCCTTGTTTTCATCGTTGAACAGGGCCAGGCCGCGCGCTTCCTGCGGACTCAGGCTGGCCTGCTTGCGCAGGAAGGCGTCGTACTTGCTCGTGTACGGATAGAAATCGGCAGGGCTTTCCTGGAACACTTCCAGCGACATCAGCGCCCAGCGCAGGGCCTGATCAGGCTGCTCGAAGATATCCTCGCCATACGTCTGGCGGAACTGCGCCGCCAGGGGGCCGGCCCGCAGCCTGGCGACCACGGCGGCTCCGTCGCGGTTGCCCATCTCGCGCGGCGACAGCAGGGGCGCCAGCGCCTGTTCGTGGCCGGACTGGGCGCGGCCATCCCAGTTGCGCCCGCCCGTGGGGCCCGCGTCGACGCTGTCGTCGCCATCGTCGTCGTGATAGTGCTCGGTAAACGCCGGCGCGTTCTGGATGTAGCGCAGCGACGGCGCGGCGCGCGTGCCCGCGTCCTTCAATTCCGGGCCGCCCAGCTGCACGGCCAGCGCATTCGGCGGACCGTACGCATGTTCGGGACTGTGGCAGCTGGCGCAGGCCAGCTTGCCCGACACGGACAGGCTGGGTTCGAAAAACATGGCGCGCCCCATCGCCGTCATGGCCATCACCGAAGGCTGGCGTTTCAGGGTGGGCGCATACGCGCCCGCCAGGTAGGCGGCCGGTGCGGCGGGCGCGTCTTTCTGCGACGCGGGCCGGCAGGCGGCCAGCAGGCAGGCGGCGCTGATCGCGCCGAGCGTGGCGAGCAGCAGGGAGGGCATCGGTTTCTTCATGGGCTGGCAGCGTAGCAACGGCATATGACAGCTGCGTGACAAGCCCCTGCAAAAAGTAATGTATCAAGTCCGTACATTACGTCATGTAACAGGCCCCGACATGTCACGCAGCTGACATATTGCCTGCCTAGCATGCGACGTTTTCCACCCAGAAGGCATGAACATGAACTTGCACGCAAAAACCTCTTTACGGCCCCTGCCGTTGTTACTGTCGCTGGGCCTGGCCGCCTGCGGCAGCGACTACGCAATCACGCCCGGCACCCAGGGCCAGGTCATCGGCAGCTACTATGAAAACGCCCAGGTGTGCCTGGAGAGCGCCACGAACAAGCTGACGTGCGACAGCGCCTCCGCCGCCGTGCGCACGGCCGCCGACGGCAGCTACACGCTCGACGGCCAGGGCGCCGTGCTGGTGACCATCGGCACGGACGCCATCCGCCACGAAGCCATCGGCGACGCGGGCAGCAAGGTCACGCAAAAACTGCTGCTGCGCGCCCCCAGCGGCCACAGCGCCTTCGTCAGCGCCCTGTCGACGGAACTGGCGCAGATCATGGACAGCAACGGCGGCGACTTCGCGGCCGCCAGCAGCAAGCTGGCCGCGCGCCTGGGCGTGTCGGAAGCGGGCCTGGCGTCCGACTTCAACAAGGCCGCCGGCGACGAACTGGCCAAACTGAAGGCGGAAAACGCCAGCGTGACGGCATTGATCGCCAGCGCCAGCGCCCAGGCGGCGCCCGCCGACGCCCTGGCCGCCCTGAATGGCAGCCTGGCGCTGAACAACATCCAGACCATCGTCGTCATCTACGCGGAAAACCGCGGCTTCGACAATCTGTACGGCCTGTTCCCGGGCGCGAACGGCGTGCCGGGCGTGAACCCCACCTCGACCTCTTCCTATGTGGCGCAGAAGGACATCGACGGCAGCACCCTGCCCGTGCTGCCACCCACCTGGGGCGGCATGGCGGCGGCCGGCCAGAGCACCGTCATCACGCAGGCGCAGTCGGCCAACCTGCCGAACAAGCCGTTCCAGATCGACGACGCCAGCAGCCCCCTGTACATGCCGCAATCGGTGATCACGCGCGACCTGGTGCACCGCTTCTATAACAACCAGATGCAGATCAACGGCGGCGCCAACGACAAGTTCGCGGCGTATTCCGACGCGGGCGGCCTGTCCATGGGCTATTACGACGGCAGCAAGATGCAGCTGTGGGACATCGCCAAGCAATATGCGCTGGCCGACAACCTGTTCATCGGCGCGTTTGGCGGCTCCTTCCTCACGCACCAGTACCTGATCTGCGCCTGCGCGCCCACCTATCCGAACGCCGACACCTCGGTGGCCAAGGGCTCGATTGCCAAGATCGACGTCGATGCCAACGGTAACTTCGTGCGCCTGACGCCGTCCGCCACGGCGCCTGCCACGGTGCTGAACGGCGCGCCCGGCTATGCCAACGACGGCGCGCTGACGCCGGCCGACAGCACCGGCATGTTCTATGCCGTGAACACCATGCAGCCGCCGTTCCAGCCCAGCAGCAATGCCCCGGCCTCGGGCGACAGCAGCAAGCTGTATGCGGACACGGGCAAGGCCACCACCCTGCCGCAGCAGACGCAGACGAATATCGGCGACCTGTTGTCGGGCAAGAACATCGACTGGGCCTGGTATGCGGGCGCCTGGAAGGACACGACGGCCCTGGCCACGGCCAGCGCGCGCGGCAGCAGCTTCCCCAGTCCGCCGAACTTTCAGTTCCACCACCAGCCGTTCAATTACTTTGCCAACATGGACCCCGTGAAGGCACCCGCCTACCGCGCCGCCCATTTGCGCGACTTCGACAGCCAGTTCCTGGCCGATGCCAGCGCCGGCAAGCTGCCGCCCGTGGCCTTCTACAAGCCGCAGGGCAATCTGAACCAGCACGCGGGCTATGCCAGCGTGGCCGACGGCGACGCGCACATCGCCGGCGTCATCGCCCAGCTGAAAAAGAGTCCGCAGTGGAAGAACATGCTGGTCATCGTCACCTACGATGAAAACGGCGGCTTCTACGACCATGCGGCGCCGCCGAAGGGCGACCGCTGGGGTCCGGGCACGCGCGTGCCGGCCATCCTCGTCTCGCCCTACGTGAAGAAGGGATTGGTCGATCACACGCAATACGATTCGGCCTCGATCCTGCGCGCCATCACGCACCGCTTCTCGCTGCCCGTGCTGGACGGCCTGACCACGCGCGACAAGGCGCTGGTGGCCAACGGCGGCAAGCCGATGGGCGACTTCAGCGCCGCGCTGGCGCTGGTGCCGCAAGAGTAATCGCGCCCGCCGGCAGGCGCGACGCCCGCCCGGCTTGGCCGCGGCGGGCGTTTTTCATGCCGGTGCTATTGGCCCGCTCCCGGGGCCGCATCGAGCAGCGAATGCTCGAGCAATTGCGACAAGGCGGCGCGCAGCGCCTGCGTGCGCGCCGCCAGTTCCGGGCGCTTGTAGCGTTCGGCTGCGATCAGGCTGCTTTCCAGGCACACCCGGTCCGACCTGGCCAGGCAGGCGTCGGCCGCATCGAGCTGGGCGCTGGCCTGCGCCACTTTCACCTTGGCGTCGAGTTCCAGGGTATCGGGATCGTCGCCCCAGCGCTTGACATGCGCGGCCAGGCGCGTGGCGGCCAGATCCGGCTTGCCCCCATCGAGGGCCTGGCTGACGCTGTCCTGCAGCGCCGTCCACGCCTGCGCCCGCTGCTGTTGCCTGTCGCAGGCGGCGGCGGACTTGGTGATGCTTGCCTGCAGGCGCTTGATGTGCGCCGCGGGCGCCTTGGCGCTTTTCAGCACGGCCAGCGCGCTGCGCGCCCCGTCCAGGTCGCACCGCGCCGCCAGCGCCGTGGCGGCCTCGACCTGTTCCAGCACGCTGGCCGGCTTGTCGGCGGGCTTGTTAAAGAACCAGATGCCCGTCAGCACCAGCGCCGCCGCGATCCAGGTGCGCAAGCGCACGGGCGGGCGCGGCGGCGGCACCGAACCCCGAGCGGCCGGTTTCGCGGGCGGCGCCTTGGCTGGCGCGGCAGGCGGCGGAGCGGGCTGCGGAGCGGGTGCGGGCTGCGGCACGGGCTGCGGCGTGGCAATGGGAGCAGGCGCAGGAATCGGTGGGGCGACGGGTACCGGCGGCGGCATGCGCGGGACCGGCGGAGGTGGTGGCGCCGCCGCTATTTTCTCGAGCACGGGTGCGGCAGCCCCCTGGCGCGCGCCGCAAAACGGGCAATGCGCCACGCGCAGCAGCAGGGTCCGGCCGCAAGCGGCGTTGATGCAAACTTCATTCACTTTTTCAGACACGTTCCAACCTTTGCTGCTCATGCGGCAAGACAGGGCATACGATCATATCGAGTGCCCTGTCCATTGTGCGAGCTCTGCTTATCTCTGCTGGCGGAGATAGCGCAGTCTTAACGCTCCGCCTTCACCAGCCCTAATGCTCGTTCCTTTTCTAATATTACCTCACGATCACGGTTCAGCAGCTTCGCACGAGCTAACCACTTGGCAGCAGCCCCAAGATCATTCGACGCGGCACTTTTATCAGCCAGTTTGATGTAGTGATCAACTATCTTGCTGGCAAGCCCCTTGACCTCTTCGCCACGGTATTGTCCCTCAGGGTCAATCTGCCGAATTTGATCGAGTGAAGCCTTCGCAGAACTCTCCGGCGGATCGGTGTACTGAGCCTTCTCGATGTATAAAGAGGCACGACGTAACTGATCATCGATGTCAGAACGATCGTTTTCATTGAGCTTAATCGCCTTCGTATCCACAGATCGACTATCACTGACTTGCGCTACTGTACTAGGGGCCGCGTCTTTCGACGGGCGTGTCGCGAAGAAGATGGCTGCACCAATAACAGCAACGGCAACAAGTACCAGTCCCATCTGAGAACCAAGCCATTTTTTTGTATCTGTTGAACGCGATGCTCCGTTTGCTTTGCAAAAACTAGTCACATACTCCTCTGCCACACGCGGATCCAGTCCAACACGTTTGCCAGATGCCGCATTCACTACTTTACTCATTGCCAGACGCTCTTCCTTTTGATCCAGCTTCTTGTCGTTGTCAGTGAACTGATGCAGCAGCCTATCCAGCTCTTCCACGAGCGCACGCTCGGACACTGCGGAATACTCATCTAACTGTTCACGTACTACCAACTCTATTTCTCTGCTCACGATACCGCGTGCAGCGGCTTCTTCTTTAATACGTCTTTCTTCGCCACGATCCAGATAAAAATCATCATCTACAGCTGCAGCCACACGGTTCTTCAACCAGTCCAGATCGGATTGATTCATATATTCCTCGGTGTTTTAAAAATTTTAATTTAAACGATCAAACCAGATCATGCCTTCACTCCCTCACCACTCTACAAAATTTTCCAGCCCCAAATACCTGATCTCTGAGCCACATTATTATTCCGGCAAAAATCGGTGATATATTTTTCCGCGATCTCTGGATCCATACCTTTCACCGCACCTAGACGTGGTTTACAGACACTTTGCAGAGCATCGACACGGCTCTTTTTGTCTAATTTTTTTTCAATGTCGGTAAAAGCGTGCAGCAGTGCACCAAGGTCATCTAGCAACTCTTTTTCATTGACGACATTCAACCGTTGCAAAGTCAATGATAAAATCGACTCCGCCCGCTTGACATCGCCCCCCAAGACACTTTTCCCATACCGCAGCAAAACACCAAAAGTGACGCTATCGCAGTATGAATTTGAAATACTGTCAGCGATGTGAACATTGAATTTCTTCGGCCCATCGTCCAACAAAGCAGGATTTGACAATACTCGTTCCTTCGGTACGCTATGGTTCTGAACTTCGGAATCGGCAATCCTTACCTGCTCAGTTAGAGGTGACGACATATCCTTGTCAACGTTTTGCGCAACGACTACAGGTGCAATTATTTTCACCTTGATAGCAGTTTGCTTCACTCCGCAAAATGGACAAAAACGCACGGACCAAGGAAATGTCGACTGGCAAGTCGACTCCTGGCATTGGTATTCAATTTCCTGATTCACAAAATACCTCTTCATACGTCACCCATGCGCCACAGGGGAGACTACCCAACGATGGCGTTGAAATCCGCATCCATAAAAATGACAATCAAAAACCTTGAATTATCTTTCAAATAATAACGTATTCTTCTCCATCAACACTACTTATTTCCAGCACAGAAAATTTTAGAAACACTGATCCACTTCGCCTGTTTATGAAAATTTCCTATCGCGCTCTGCACAAACGCGCACCATCACAGGCTTGACACTGATCAATCTCCGCTTCGCCGCCCCGGCCTAAGCTACAAGCTCCGGCCAAGGACAAGGAGAACGCCATGCCAGCCCACCTGATCATCGAAGACGGCCAGCCATGGTGGTGGGACAGCGCCGATATCTGGGTCGTGCCGGGCAATGATCCGAATGGCCCGCCGGGCGCCCCCATTGCCGGCACCAGCAATTACCTGTGGGGCCGCGTACACAACACGGGCAACAGCGCCTCGAACGGCGTGCGCGTGGACTTTTACTGGGCCGATCCGTCCGGCCAGATCGCCGTCGGCGCCGCCACGCAGATCGGTTCCGCATTTGCCGACCTGCCGCCCGGCGCCACGCAGGAAGTGCTGTGCCTGGTGCCCTGGGTGCCCGTCATCGTCAACGGCGGCCACGAATGCCTGCTGGCCGTGGCGCACGGGGCCGGCGACATCAACCCGCTGCCCGACCCCTTGCCCAACGGCTTACCCTTCCAGCCCACCTTGCACGAGCAGATCGCCCAGCGCAATGTCACCGTGGTGCTGGCGGCGCGGCGCGCGCAACTGCTGGCCATCGCGGTGGCGGCCCTGCCCCGCGCAGCCAGGAAGGTGGAATTGCTCATCGAACAGGGCGGCGAACTGCCTGCCCGCCTGCTGGCCACCCTGGGCCTGGACAGATGGCAGCCGGCCAGGGAAGCGCAGCTGATAACGGGGCTGGCGCGCACGCCGCACTGCAATGGCGACGCGCCCGGCGAGCAAAAGCTGGCGTTCGAGGTGCCGCGGGGCCAGGCGCAGGCCGCGTACCTGAGCGTGCGCGCCGAGGCCTTGCCGCCACGCCAATATGCGCTGCTGCGCGTGCTCGAGACCCAGGAAGGCAAGGTCATGGGCGGCATCACGTATATCGTCATTAATCTGGAGAAAGATCAAGCGCAAGCGACGCACAGCCCCGAGGAGCAGGCATCATGAGCGACACCCCCATGCAGGTGCTGACGCGGCCGTTCGCAATCGAGCCCGTCACCAATATCATGCTGCCCGATGGCATCTTCGACAATGCCATCTATGGCTTGCGCATCGCCGCCCACGTCACCAACATGTCCAGCAGCGCATTGAGCAATGTCACGGTGTACCTGGAAAGCGTGGGCGATCCCGGCATCGTGCCCGTGGCGCGCACCTTTTTCTTTGCCAGCGTTCCCGCCGGCGCGGCCATGCTGGTGACGTGGGATGCCGACTTCCAGCATGCGGCGCCCGGCAAGCGCCTGGTCAGCTTTGTCGCCAAGGCGGACGGCTACACGCCGCGCCGCTCGATCCAGCAAATCTTCGTCTCGCAGACGCGCTTCGACAGCGCCACCAACACCTACACCTGCACAGTCGAGGAAGGCACCCTGGAACTGTCCAAGCCGCAGGGTCACCTGCCCGGCAAGCGCTGGGGCAGCGCGGGCGGCGACGGAAAAGACTGCCGCTGCCCGCCCGGCCTGGGGCCCATCGTGCCGACCGGCATGACCCTCGTCTGGACGCCGAATCCCGCCTATGCGGGCACGCACGGCGAACTGCCGTTTTCCGACCCGTGGTGGAAGATACTCGCCATCATCATCGCCATCATCGCCGCGCTGGTGGCCATCATTTCCGCCGCGCTCGGCTCCGGCAAGGCCAGCTTCAGCGTGGGCGGCAGCTTCGAGGAAACGGAACCCAGCGTGCATTGCTGTTCGCTGGAAGGGGCCGGGTCGGGCCAGCCCGAGTTCACGGTGGCGGGCGTGGCATCGGCCATCGCCTCGGGCGCCATCGCCGTCGCCTGCTCCGATTTCGCGGACCCGTTCTGGCGTGGCCAGGAAGCCACACCGCCGGCCGTCAGCGAACTGAGCCTGGCCGAGCGCGTCGTGGCGACATGGGTGTTGCCCGAAGCGCCCAATGCGGGCCTGCCCTACACGGCCGACATCAGCTGGCAATACGAGCGCTTTACCACGGGCGCCACCTACCAGCATGCCGTCACCGAAACGCAGGTCAACATCCATGTGGCAGGGCCCGTAGAAACGGATACGCCCGCCGTCGTGCAGGCCTACGAACCGCTGTGGATACGCGCCAGCTTCAAGCGCGACAATGGCATGGTCTTCCGCGGCACGGATCTGTATGCCTTCGTGCTGTTCCAGGCGCCGCAAGGCCTGTATTTCGTGGAATTGCTGACCGACGACGGCCTGGGCTTCGACCTGGGCGCCAACGATGGCGTGTATGCGGGCAGCCTGGACTTGAAGCGGGCTTACCGGACCCTGCTGCAATATGGACAAAAGGTCTTCGGCACCTGGCGCGTGTTTGTCTTCGCGCAAGACGTCAACCTGACCAAGCCCGGTACGCCGCCGGAAATCGCCGCCCAGCACATCGGCGGCATGTTTGTCGCCAGCGCCATCGAAATCACCTTCGACGACAGCCTGCCCTGCCCGCTCAAGGCGCAGGCAAATATCGTCGTGGTGTGATGGGACCAGGCGAGGTCGGATCAGCGGGGCAACGCCACGCGTAATCCGACAATACTGTTGGCGCCGCCTGCACGCCAGGAGCGGCCGAGAAAATGCCCAGGGCCAGGCGCCGCCCCGAAGACAGTACGATTGGTACGGCGAGAGATAGGCTCCCAGCCATGGCATTGCATATGGCTTACTCATACGGCTGTTCGTAGGCATGCCAAGAGCGGCTGAGAAAATGCTCAGGGCTAGGCGCCGCCCCGAAGACAGTACTTTAGTACGGCGAGGGGCAGGCAACAACGCCCTGGGCGTTTTATCAGCCGCTCTTAGACCTTGACAGCGTCAACCTTGGCAATCACCGTGCGGGGGATGATGTCGGTCTCCGGACACGAAGCCATCGCATCCGAATACGCGAGCCAGCGCTGCAGGCTTTCCATGCGGCGGATGGTGATGCCCTTGCCGTTGATGTAGCCGATCTGCTCGAAATTGGCGGGACTGGTGGTCAGCTTCGACACGGTGGGCGCATTGTCGACGAGGCGGTCGTAGGCCTTGCGCGCCTTGTGCTCCCACTTGGCCAGCACGGGATCGTCAAAGCGGTTGCTTTCAAAATACACGGTAATGGTGCGGTCGTGGTTGGCAAAGCCGACGATGGCCGCTCCCTTGCGTATAGTCAACAAGACATCTTCCTTGACGCCCGTGACGGGAACGAACACGGCGGCGCGTCCATCCGCATCAGGCCGCTCCATGGGAATATCTTGTCCGATTATGCTCATCACATCACACTCTTCATCATCGCCTGTTGGCTTGTTGTCCCTGCATCACTGAAAGCGTACCGTGCACATGCGTGCCATTGCCGCTGCGGCTGGCCGCTTCCAGGCTCGCTGCCATACCCGCTGCCATACCATGTATCAAATAATACATTGCCGTAAAGCACTACACAAGATAATCAGGGGCGCGGCAGCGCCGTGTCCTCCGCCGGATGGGGAATGGTGTGCCCAGTGGCAATCACCTTATAATGCTGCGATTACTTCACGCCAGACACCTCCGCACCATGACGCTTCCCGAGAATGACACCAGCCGGCTCGACGCCATCAGCGCCGCCGCCACCGAAGTGGCCGCGCAAAACGTGGCCGACCTGCTGGCCATGGCCATCTGTCACCGCCCGGACGAACCGGCCCTGATCGTCTGCGACAAGCGCAGCTGGCTCAATGTCGTGCTGACGGAAGCGTACCGCCAGGCCTTGCCGGACGCCACCTTCATCGATTTCGACGACGTCACGCCGGACGCCGTACTGGCCGCGTTTGCCGAACTGCCGGCCGGCAGCCTGGTCGTGCTGATCCAGTCGACCAGCTTCCGCCTGGAAGCGTTCCGCATCCGCATCGAGCTGTTCAAACGTGGCCTGAAAGTGATCGAACACGTGCACCTGTCGCGCATGCCCGGCGTGCAGGGACTGCACTACATCGCTTCGCTGGCCTACGACCCCGTCTATTACCGCGGCGTGGGCCATGCACTGAAGGCGCGCATCGACGGCGCCCGCCACGGCATGGTCGACAGCGGCGGCGAACAGCTGGTCTTCGCTTCGCCGTTCGAATCGGCCAAGCTCAATATCGGCGACTACCGCGGCATGAACAATATCGGCGGCCAGTTCCCGCTGGGCGAAGTGTTTACGGAAGCGCAGGACCTGGAAGCGGTGAACGGGCGCGTGCGCATCTTCGTCTTTGGCGACACGCACTTCATGGTCAACCGTCCCGACACGCCGATCACCCTGATCATCGAAAAAGGCAGAGTGACGGGCACGGAAAACGCCACGCCGGAATTTGCCGCCATGCTGGAGATCATCCGCGCCCACGAAGGCGAAGTGTGGGTGCGCGAACTGGGCTTCGGCATGAACCGCGCCTTTTCGCGCGAGCAGCTGGTCAACGACATCGGCACGTATGAACGCATGTGCGGCATCCATCTGTCGCTGGGCGCCAAGCACGGCGTCTATACAAAACCCCAGTTCAAGCGCAAGGATGCGCGCTACCACGTCGACATCTTCGCCGTCACGCAAGCCGTCTACCTGGACGACGAGCGCGTGTATGCGGATGGCGCGTGGACGGTGGAAGCCGTCGCGCTCAACTGAACCTCCATTGAACCTTGGCTGAGACCCTCAGCTGAAAAATCCGGCCGCTGCCAGTTCGCGGTCCCACGGCGGCACGGGCTGGTATTCGGCCACCAGGAAATCGATCAGCGCGCGCACCTTGGGCGATGGCTGGCGGCTGGCCGGGTACAGGGCGCTCAAGTGATTCAGGGGCAGCTCCCAGCCGGACAGCACGGGCACCAGGCTGCCATCGAGCAGATTGCGCCAGGCCAGGAACGTGGTGCTGTAGACGATGCCCAATCCCCGCTGCGCCGCCTGGTGCAGCACCAGCCCGTTATTTGCCGTGAAGCCCGCCTGCACGCGCACGCTGACCTCCTCGCGCCGCTCCCCTTCCCCACGCTGGAAATGCCAGTTCGTGCCATCGGTCAGGTGGCTGAAATGCAGGCACTGATGCTTCAACAGATCCTGCGGCGCCTGCGGCACGCCCCATTGCGCCAGATAGGCGGGGCTGGCGCACAGCACGGCGCGGCAAGGCGCCAGCGGGCGCATGGCCAGCGCGCTGCTGTCCGGGATGCCGCCCACGCGGATGGTCAAATCAAAACCGTGGCGTATGGGGTCGAGCAGGGCGTCGTCGACAAACAGTTCGGCCTGCACCTGCGGGTGCAGCAGGCTGAAACGGGCGACGGCATCGGCCAGCCACGCGCTGCCGAAACTCGATGGCGCCTGGATGCGCAGCGGCCCGGCCAAACCGGCTCCCGCCTGCGCCACGTGCGCCACCATGCGCGCCGCTTCCTGCGCCTGGCTGACGGTGGCCATGCACGGCGCCAGATAGGCGCGGCCCGCGTCCGTCAGGCTCACTTCGCGCGTGGAGCGGTGCAGCAGGCGCGCATCGAGGCGCTCTTCCAGCTGCATGATGGTCTTGCTGACCATGGCACGCGTCAGGCCCAGGCGCTGCCCGGCCACGGTAAAGCTGCGCTGGCGCGCCACTTCGACAAAGATTTCCATCGCTTTTAGTTGATCCATGTCAAAGATTGTCTTCGTTTTGACGACAATCTGTCAACCGTTGGGCGATTGTTTGCGCCCATCGTCCAACCTACAATGACGCCTTCTACCTACTTACGGAGCCGCCGCCATGCTAACGATCGAACAACAAGCACAATACCAACGCGACGGCTACATCATCCTGCCCGGCTTCAAGGGAGCGGACGACATCGCCGCCCTGCGCGCGCGCGCCGAGCAGATTGTCAACGAATTCGATCCCAGCCAGAGTCAATCCATTTTCACCACGCGCGACCAGGCGAAGAACACCAACGATTATTTTCTCGCTTCCGACAACACCATCCGCTGCTTCTTCGAGGAAGAGGCGTTCGGCGCGGACGGCCAGCTGAAGCAGGCCAAGTCCCTGTCGATCAACAAGATCGGCCACGCCATGCATGACCTGGACCCCGTCTTCCGCAGCTTTTCCAGCGACCCGAAACTGGCCGAAGTGGCGCGCGACCTGGGCCTGGCGGACGCGCAGGTGTGGCAATCGATGTACATTTTCAAGCAGCCCGGCATCGGCGGCGAAGTGCGCTGGCACCAGGACGCCACGTACTTCGAGACCACGCCCATCAGCGTGACCACGTTCTGGTTCGCGCTGGAAGACGCGACCCTGGAAAACGGCTGCCTGTGGGCGGAGCCGGGCGGCCACCGCGGCCCCCTGCGCGAGCGCTTCATCCGCAACGGCGACCAGGTGCGCGTGGAAAAACTCGATACCACGCCCTGGCCCGACGACAGCACGGCCGTGCCGTTGGAAGTCAAGGCCGGCGCCCTGGTCTGCTTCCATGGCCTGCTGCCCCATTACAGCGCGCCGAACCGCTCGCCCGTCTCGCGCCACGCCTACACCCTGCACGCGACGGACGGCCAGACCGAGTACGCGGCCCACAACTGGATACAGCGCGACGCAGCGTTCCCCGTGCGGGGCTTCGTCTGATGCGCATCGAAGTCTACGCCGCCCACTGGGGCAATAACGAGCTGGCGCCCGAGGTCTTCATCGACAAGGTGCTGGCGGCCGGTTTCGACGGCATCGAAATGTCGCTGCCGCTGGACGCAGCCCTGCGCGGGGAATGGACGGAGCGCATCGCCAGGGCGGGACTGCAGCTGATCGCCGCGCAGTGGGAAACCGTGTTCCACAGCGACTTCGAGCGGCACCGCGCGGCCCTGGCGGAACTGCTGGAGAACGCCTGTTTGGCGCGCCCCGTGCTGGTCAACACGCACACGGGCAAGGATTTCTATACACCGGCGCAAAACGCGCAGCTGCTCGACCTGGCCGCCGCCATCTCGGAAAAGCACGGCGTGCCCATCGTGCATGAAATCCATCGCAGCCGTTTCAGCGGCCATCCGATGCTGCTGCTGCCCTACCTGGCGCAGTATCCTGCATTGCCATTGACGGCCGACCTGTCGCACTGGTGCTGCGCCTGCGAGTCCCTGCTGGAAGACCAGCCGCACACCCTGGCGCAAGTGCTGCCGCTGGTGCGCCACGTGCATGCGCGCGTGGGCCATGCGCAGGGACCGCAGGTGGCCGACTTCCGCGCGCCGGAAGCGAAGGCGGCGCTCGACGCCCACCTGGCCTGGTGGGATGCCATCGTTGCACTGCGCCGCGCGGCCGGCGCCGAGCGCATGACGTTCACGCCCGAATTCGGCCCCGCGCCGTATTTGCAAACGCTGCCTTACACGCAGCAGCCGGTGGCCGATGCCTGGGAACAGAACGTCGCCATGCTGCAGCTGCTGCGCCAGCGCTATCCTGCGGACTGAGGAAGCTGCGCAAAATTGGCCTGCACGAAATCGATGAAGGCGCGCAGCGGCGCTGGCAGGTGTCGCCGGCCCGCATAGTATAAGAACGGGCCGGGAAAGGACATCGCCCAGTCTTCCAGCACCGGCTGCAGCTGGCCCGCATCGACATACGGCTGCAGCCACTCTTCAAACAGATACACCAGTCCATGGCCGGCGACGGCCATGCTGACCGCGAGGTCGGCCGCCGTCGGCGTGACGATCAATGGGCCGTCCGGCTCCACGCTCACTTTTTGCCCGTCGCGCTCGAACTCCCACGGTGGAATCGCGCCGCTGAGGAATTTCCCCAGCAGGCAGGCGTGCTGCAGCAGGTCGCGCGGATGCATGGGCACGCCCCGCTGCGCCAGGTAGGACGCTGCGCCCGCCACCGCAAAGCGCTGCGTGCGGGGGCCGATCGGGATGGCGATCATGTCCTGCTCCAGCCGCTCGCCATAGCGAATGCCCGCGTCGCAGCCACTGGCGACGACATCGACAAAATTATTATCGACCACCAGCTCGACCCGGATCTGCGGATAGGCGCGCAGGAACTGGTCGACCATGGGCTGCAAGAAGAAGCGCGCCGCGATGACGGGCACGTTCAGGCGCAAGGTGCCGCGCGGGCTGTCGCGCAAGTCGTTCAGCACGTCGAGCGCGCTGCTCACTTCATCGAGCGCGGGGCGCAGGCGCGTCAGCAGCAATGCGCCTGCGGCTGTCGGCGTGACGCTGCGCGTGGTGCGTTCCAGCAGGCGGATGCCCAGTTGCTGCTCCAGCCGGCGCAGCGCCTCGCTCAGCGCCGACGCGGACTGGCCGCTGGCACGCGCGGCCTGGCGAAACCCCTGGTGGCGGGCCACCTGGGCAAAGGCGGCCAGGTCGGCCATGGAAGGACTGTCTGCATGCATGGGAGCTTTCACTGTGCCTATTTCACTGTGCCTATTTCACTGTGCCTATTTCACTGGACGTAATTCACTGTACGCAATTGAGTACAGCCTGTGCCGGATTGACCCGATTATCATACTGCGCAATCGCCGTTACGATGGCTGCTCCTGTCCTCGACCACCACACCGGAGCTTCCATGCACACCTGTACCCCCGCCCGCGCCCCATTCACGCCCGCCCATTGCGACATCGCTTTCAACCGCACCGGCTACGGCGCCATGCAGCTGGCCGGCCCGCACGTCTGGGGCCCGCCGAAGGACCGCGCCGCCGCCGTCGCCGTACTGCGTGCAGCGGTCGAACTGGGCGTCAACCATATCGATACGTCGGATTTTTACGGCCCGCATATCACCAACCAGATCATCCGCGAGGCGCTGCACCCGTACCGCAGCGGCCTGACCATCGTTACCAAGATCGGCTTCGTGCGGGGCGCCGACCAGTCCTGGCTGCCGGCCGCATCGCCACAACAGCTGCGCGACGCCGTGCATGACAACCTGCGCAACCTGGGCCTGGACGTGCTCGACGTCGTCAACCTGCGCGCACCGGGCATCGCCGGCCCGGACGGCTCCTCGCTTGCCGAGCCGCTGTCCGTGCTGGTGCAGCTGCAGCGGGAAGGCCTGGTGCGCCATATCGGCCTGTCGAATGTCGATGCCGGCCAGGTGGCCGAGGCGCAGCGGATCAGCCCCATCGTCTGCGTGCAGAACCACTACAATCTGGCGCACCGCGCGGACGATGCGCTGATCGACACGCTGGCCGCGCAAGGCATCGCCTATGTGCCGTTCTTCCCCCTGGGCGGCTTTTCGCCGCTGCAGTCCGATACCCTGAACCAGGTGGCGGCCGCCATGCAGGCCACGCCGATGCAGGTGGCGCTGGCCTGGCTGCTGCAGCGCGCGCCGAATATGCTGGTCATTCCCGGCACCTCGTCGGTGGCGCACCTGCGCGAAAACATCGCGGCCGGCGCGCTCAGGCTGGACGCGCAGGCACTGGCGGCATTGAATACCCTGTGACGCCGCCAGGCAGGGGGATAGCGGGTAGCGGAGTAGCTTGCAACTAAGTAGCGCGCTATATATACTGTGCCCATGGATACCACCACCGCCCCCAACCCGCTGCACCAGGTGCCGCGCCTGGACAGCCAGCTGTGCTTTGCGCTGTACTCGACTTCGCTCGCCATGAACAAGCTGTACCGGAAGCTGCTGCGCAAGCTGGGCCTGACCTATTCGCAATACCTGGTGATGATGGTGCTGTGGGAACGCGACGGCCTGACCGTGTCGGAAGTGGGCGAGCGCCTGTTTCTCGACTCGGCCACCCTGACGCCCCTGCTCAAGCGCATGGAGCAATCGGGCCTGCTGACGCGCACGCGCGCGGCCAGCGACGAACGCCAGGTCATCATTTCCCTCACAGAACATGGCGACCAGCTGCGCCACGCAGCGGCCCTGCTGCCCGAAGCCATCCTCACGGCCAGCCATTGCAGCGTGGAACAAGTTGTGGACATGAAACAACAACTGAACCAGTTGCGCGACAGCCTGATGAAAAGTGAGTAAACGCCCCGCTTTTCCGAGCAAAATCAGGCAGACACGTGCTTCGGCTGCGCATGGCAAATGCTGGCGCGAAATCTGCCTTTCTTTATTACAAATCGATACAAGGATGGCCCCACCCTGCGTATAGAATAGTTGCCACTATTTCCTTACAACAACATCAGGGTGACTATGCGCAAACCTTTCGGCTCCGTAGCCTCGCTGGCTTTCTGCTTTACCGTCTCGGCCTTCGCTGCAGAGCCATTCGACGACAAGTTCCGCCAGCTCGAAGAGATACTTCCCACCCCGAATACCTACCGCACCGCGTCCGGCGCGCCGGGCCACGCCTACTGGCAGCAGCGCGCCGACTACACGATCCGCGCCACCCTGGACGAAGCCAAGCGCGAAATCGCCGGCAGCGGCAGCATCACCTACCATAACCAGTCGCCCGACACGCTCGGCTACCTGTGGGTGCAGCTGGACCAGAATATCTACAAGCCCGATTCCGACGCGCGCCGCGTGGCCACGGCGCCATCGCGCCAGGCCTGGGCCAGGACGGCAGGCGAAGACACGATGAAGTTCGAAGGCTTGCGCGGCATCCTCGCGCGCGGCGACTTCCAGGGCGGCTTCAATATCCGCCGCTTGACAGGCGCGGATGGCCAGCCCCTGAAGTACGTAATCAACCGCACCATGATGCGCATCGACCTGCCGCAGCCCCTGAAGCCGGGCCAGGATTTCGTCCTCCAGATCGACTGGGATTACCGCATCAACGAACAGAAGGTGCTGGGCGGACGCGCCGGCTATGAAGTCTTCGACGACAAGAACGCCCTGTTCGAAGTGGCGCAGTGGTTTCCCCGCATGGCGGCCTATTACGACGCGGCCGGCTGGCAGCACAAGCAGTTCCTCGGCTCCGGCGAATTCACGCTGGAATTCGGCGACTACGACGTGCAGCTGACGGTGCCGGCCGACCATATCGTCGCCTCCACGGGCGAGCTGCAAAATCCGCAGGACGTGCTGTCGTCTGCCCAGCGCGAGCGCCTGGAAAAAGCCCGCACCAGCGACAAGCCCGTCGTCATCGTCACGCAAAAAGAAGCGGAAGCGGCCGAAAAATCCGTCAGCCGCGCACAAAAGACCTGGCACTTCAAGGCGGCCAACGTGCGCGACTTCGCCTGGGCCTCGAGCCGCAAGTTCATCTGGGATGCGCAGGGCTACAACAAGGGCGGCAGCAAGCTGATGGCCATGTCCTACTACCCGAAAGAGGGCAACCCGCTGTGGGAAAAATACAGCACGCAAGCCATCGTGCACACGATCGAGCAGTACAACAAGTACAGCATCGACTACCCGTACCCGACAGCCATTTCCGTCAACGGCCCCGTGGGCGGCATGGAGTATCCGATGATCTCCTTCAACGGCCCGCGCCCCGTCAAGGACAAGAAGACGGGCGAGCTGACCTACTCCAAGCGCACCAAGTATGGCCTGATCGGCGTGATCATCCACGAGGTGGGCCACAACTACTACCCGATGATCATCAACTCGGACGAGCGCCAATGGACGTGGATGGACGAAGGCCTGAACACCTTCGTGCAGTACCTGGCGCAGCAGGCGTGGGAAGAAAACTACCCGGCCTCGCGCGGCGAGCCGCGCGAGATCGTCGACTACATGCGTAGCCGCGACCAGGTGCCCATCATGACCAATTCCGAGTCATTGCTGCAGTTCGGCAACAACGCCTATGCCAAGCCGGCGGCGGGCCTGAACATCCTGCGCGAAACCATCCTCGGGCGCGAACTGTTCGACTACGCGTTCAAGGAGTATGCGCAGCGCTGGAAGTTCAAGCGCCCGACGCCCGCCGACTTTTTCCGCACCATGGAAGACGCCTCCGGCACGGACCTGGACTGGTTCTGGCGCGGCTGGTTCTACACCACCGCCCCGGTCGACATCAGCATCGACGGCATCACCGAATATGGCGTGAGCTCAAAAAACCCGGACACGGAAAAGGCATGGAAGAAGGCCCAGAAGGATGCGCAGCCGGAATCCGTCACGAGCCGCGCCAACAAGGGCATGCCGCGCCGGGTCGACGCGCATCCGGAGCTGAAGGATTTCTACAACCAGCACGACGATTTCACGGTCACCAACAAGGACCGCAACGCCTACGCCGAAGCGCTGGCCGGCCTGGAACCGTGGGAAAAGGATTTGCTGAAACAGGGCAAGCACCTGTACCTGGTCGACCTGTCGAACCTGGGCGGCATGGTCATGCCCCTGATACTGGAAATCGAACTGAAAAGCGGCAAGAAATACGTGGAGCGCGTGCCGGCCGAAGTGTGGCGCTATTCGCCGAAAAAGATCACCAAGGTCGTCATCACCGACGAGCCGATGGTGGGCCTGGTGCAGGACCCGTACTGGGAAACGGCCGATATCGATACCAGCAACAACGCCTGGCCGCGCAAGATCACGCCATCGCGCCTGGAACTGTTCAAGAGCGAAAAATCGCCCAAGGATAACCTGATGCGCGATTTTAATACGCCGCTGAAAGGCAGGAACGGCGGCGCGGACAAGGGCGACGAAGCGTGATGCGCTGGCGCCTCGTCGCGGCCAGCCTGCTGGCCAGCGCCAGCATGGCGGCCGGCGCGCACAATTTCCACATGGGTATCGCCGACATCAGCTATAACGGGGCCAGCGGCAGCACCGAAGTGGTGCATACCTATACGGGCCACGACGTCGAGGCGCTGCTGACGCAGCTGTACCAGCGCCAGTTCGACCTGGGCCAGGAGGACAGCGAAGCGGCGCTGCGCCGCTATGTCGACAAACAGTTCTACCTCGTGGCGCCGGACGGCAAGCGCCTGCGCCTGGCGTGGGTCGGCATGAAGGTCAATGCCGACAACGTGGTGATCTTCCAGGAGATCGAGCGCACGCGCCTGGCGCCCGCCACGCGCATCCACAACCAGTTGCTGATCGATTTCCTGCCCAGCCAGCGCAACACCCTCAACGTGCAGGACAGCGGCACCATCCAGACGCTGATTTTCGACCGCCAGAATACGGAACTGCCGATCCGCTGACCAGCGGCAGGCAGCCCGCCGGGGCCCCGCCCCGCCACTTCCAGAGACCCATGACGCCACGCCACCTTCCCCTCCTCCTCGCCGCCCTGTTTTTACCTGCCGCCCACGCCGACGACATCTTCCAGCGCGTACTGGTCGACGGTTCGCGCCTGAACCAGCTGGGCGTGGCCGATTCGGCCAACGCGGGCAGCGTCACGCAAAAGCAGCTCGATGCGCGCACCAGCTACCGGCCCGGCGAACTGCTCGAAGCCGTACCGGGGCTGATCGTCAGCCAGCATAGCGGCGAAGGCAAGGCCAACCAGTTTTACCTGCGCGGCTTCAACCTCGACCACGGCACGGACTTGCGCACCACCGTCGACGAGATGCCCGTCAACCAGCGCAGCCATGGCCACGGACAGGGCTGGACGGACCTGAACTTCCTGATCCCCGAACTGGCCATGCGCCTCGATTACAAAAAAGGGCCGTATTCGGCGGCGCAAGGCGATTTTTCCTCGGCCGGAGCGGCCTCCGTCATCTACGCGAACCGCCTGACGCAGGGCATCGCCAGCGTGGGCATCGGGCAGAACGGCTTTCGCCGCGCCCTGCTGGCCGATTCGCCCGATGCGGGCGACGGCAGCCTGCTGTACGCGCTCGAAGCGCAGCACAACGATGGCCCGTTCACGCAGCCGGACCGCTACCGCAAGCTCAATGGCGTGCTGCGCTACAGCGAAGGCTATGCCAACAACGGCTACAACGTCACGGCCATGGCGTACGACGCCAGCTGGAATGCCACCGACCAGATTCCGCTGCGCGCCGTGCAGGACGGCACGCTGGGCCGCTTCGACGCCATCGATGCCAGCGACGGCGGCAAGGCGCAGCGCTACAGCCTGTCCGGCGCCTGGCGCCAGACGACGGACGACGTCTCGTCCAGGGTCAGCGCCTACGTGATCGCCAACCGCCTGGCCCTGTTCTCGAATTTTACGTATGCGATGGAGGACCCCGGCAACGGCGACCAGTTCGCCCAGCCCGACCGGCGCGTGACGGCCGGCCTCGATGCCAGCCACACCTGGCACCGCCACACGGACAGGGGCAGCAGCGACACCACAATCGGCCTGCAGCTACAGAACGACAATATCCACAATGGCCTGTACAACACGCGGCAGCGGCAGATCGTATCGAGCACGCGGCAGGACCATATCGTTGAAAGCAGCATCGGCGTGTATGGCGAAAACAGCACGCGCTGGTCGCGCTGGCTGCGCACCGTGGCCGGCCTGCGCGCGGACGCCTACCGCTTCGACGTGCGCAGCGACCGCGCCGCCAATTCGGGCCAGGCCAGCGACCATTTGTTCAGTCCCAGCCTGAGCGTGATCGCCGGTCCATGGCGCGATACGGAAGCGTATATCAACATTGGCAATGGTTTTCACAGCAACGACGCGCGCGGCACGACGATCACGGTGGACCCGAAGACGGGCGAGGCGGCCGACAAGGTCACGCCCCTGGTGCGCTCGCGCGGCCTGGAACTGGGCTTGCGCAGCGCCGCCATCGCCGGCCTGCAAACGTCGCTGTCGCTGTACCGGCTGGACTTCGATTCCGAGCTGCTGTTCATCGGCGATGCCGGCGCCACCGAGGCGGGCCGCCCCAGCCGCCGCTACGGCGTCGAGTTTTCCAGCTACTACAAGGCGGCCAGCTGGCTGTCGCTGGACCTGGACCTCGCCTATGCGCGGGCACGCTCGCGCGGCAGCGACCCGGCGGGAGACTACATCCCGGGCGCCATCGAAGGCGTGGCCCAGCTGGCCATGACGGTGACGCCGTCCGGACCATGGTCGGGCTCCCTGCGCATGCGCTACTTCGGCCCGCGCCCCCTCATTGAAGACAACAGCGTGCGTTCGGCGGCCAGCGTGGGCTTGAACGGGCGCATCGCCTACCAGGTCGACAAGACCTTGCGCGTGGAGCTGGAAGGCTACAACCTGGCCAACCGGCGCGACTCGGCCATCGATTACTACTATGCCTCGCGCCTGCCCGGCGAAGCGCAGCCCGTCGACGATATCCACTTCCATCCGGTGGAATCACGCTCGCTGCGCCTGACCCTGGTAAAGAATTTTTAACTCAACAAGAATAATTCCTGTCGGACCCAGCACAAGAGTTGCCGCGAAGTCGTAGAATGCCAGGCTGGATAAACTGATACCGGCCGCATGCCGGCCCGCACCGCCATGAGCACTTCCGCACCGATCTTTACCGACCCGTCCCGCGTCAAGGATGCCTTGCGCGATGACGGCTATGCCGTCTTGCGCCCGCAGGACGTGGCCGCGCTGGCCGGCTGCCCGCTGGCCGCGCTGCGCGCGCTCGAGCCCAGCTGGAACGCGCTGGCGCTGGACAATTACCTGAAGGATGGCGGCCGCTACCGCCGCCGGCGCCACTCGTGCTTCGTGCAGGATGGCGGGCGCCTGACGCAGACGGCGCACCGTCCGCACTGGCAACCGGTGGAATACAACGCCCTGCACGGCGGCATGCACCGGCTGTTCGAGCCGGTCGAGCCGTCCGTGGTCGCGCAGGCCGCCTGGCAGCAGCTGATCCGCGCGCTGGGCGACGCCTGCTCCCAGGCCAAGGGACAGCAGCCGTGGTTCATCGAGGCGCACCAGTTCCGCATCGATACGACCGATGGCATCGGCCGCCCCACGCCGGAAGGCGCGCACCGCGACGGCGTCGATTTCGTCGCCGTGCTGCTGATCGGGCGCGAACAGATCAAGGGCGGCGAGACGCGCATCTTCGAAGCCAACGGTCCCAACGGCAAGCGCTTTACCCTGACGGAGCCGTGGTCGCTGCTGCTGCTCGACGATGCCGCCGTGATCCATGAATCGACGCCGATCCAGCCCATCGGCGAACATGGCCACCGCGATACGCTCGTGCTCACCTATCGCGCGGGCCAGTTCCAGGGCGAGAATTGACAAGCGGCCACAGCATTCCCTGTGGCCAAAATAGTTACTTGGAAGTTACTTTTACAGACCTAAATCCGATATAGTCACAGGATGTCGATATTGCGCGCTCACCGCGCCCAGCATCACCACACTGAAATTCTAGGAGAGGTCTGTGGACTCCAACAACCAAATCAAGCCTGACGAAATCGAGATCCTGATCGTCGAGGATAGCCCGACCCAGGCGGAGCGCCTGCGCCGCCTGATCCAGTCCCTGCACTACAATGCGCGCGTGGCGGCCAACGGCCAGCTGGCCCTGGCCGCCATCCGCGAACGCAAGCCGCACCTGGTGCTGTCCGATATCGTCATGCCTGAAATGAATGGCTACGACCTGTGCCGCGCCATCAAGTCCGACCCGACCCTGCGCGACATTCCCGTGATCCTCGTCACCTCGCTCAACGACCCGAAGGACATCATCCGCGGCATCGAGTGCGGCGCCGACAATTTCATCCGCAAGCCCTACGCGGAAGACTACCTGCTCAACCGCATCAGCCACATGCTGATGAACCAGAAGCTGCGCAAGAACCAGAATGTGGAAATCGGCATCGCCCTGTACCTGGGCGACCAGAAGCATTTCATCAATGCGGAACGCCAGCAGATCCTCGACCTGCTCATTTCCACCTATGAGCAGGCGGTGCAGGTCAACGGCGAACTGCAGGCGCGCGAACGCCAGGTGATCGAGCTGAACATGCGCCTGGCGCACCATGCGGCCGAACTGGAAACCATCAACCGCGAGATCGCCCTGAAAAACCTGGAGCTGGCCGAGGCCAGCCGCATGAAGTCGGCCTTCATCGCGAACATGTCGCACGAACTGCGCACGCCGCTCAACGCCATCATCGGGTTTACGGGCGCGCTGCTGATGAAACTGCCCGGCCCCCTGACGTCCGACCAGGACAAGCAGCTCAACACCATCCGCGCCAGCGCGCGCCATCTGCTCTCGCTGATCAACGACATCCTCGACGTGGCCAAGATCGAGGCGGGCAAGCTGACCCTGTCGATCGAACCCGTGCACTGCCAGGAACTGATGGCCGAAGTGGCCGATACCCTGCGCCCCCTGGCCCAGCAAAAGGGCCTGGTCCTGGAAATGGCGCTGGGAGAAGACGGCCAGCCGCCCGCCATCATCGATACTGACCGCCGCGCGCTGACGCAAATCCTCATCAACCTGCTCAACAACGCCATCAAGTTCACGGAACAGGGCACGGTACGCATCAGCCTGGCCCAGCGCGAGGAAGACGACGTGCTGGTGACGGAAATGAGCATCGCCGACAGCGGCGCCGGCATCAAGGAAGAAGACCAGGCCAAGCTGTTCCAGGCCTTCTCGCAGCTCGATTCCACCTCCACGCGCCACGTGGAAGGCGCGGGACTGGGCCTGTACCTGTGCCAGAACCTGGCCAACGCCATCGGCGGCGCCCTGTTCTTCAACAGCGACTACGGCTCGGGCAGCACATTTACGCTGGCCCTGCGCAGCAAAGCCTGACTTTCTGTGCACCGCAACATGAAGTCTGCTTTTTTTACGGCCTGGGAGAGCCTGATACCGTAGTTCTACTGTATTGCACCGCACCATTTTTAGCGCTATAGTGGAACTGTCTCCTCCAATTCGTTCTCCGAACATTGGATTACGCCCGCGAATACAACCGCGGGCTTTTTTTTGCCCGCGTTTTCCTCATCTTCATCTTTCCTTAACTAAATCAAGTGATTTAGTTATATCAAACGTTTGAGATATGTGTTTAAATCTCCGGCATGATTGAAAAGAACATTTCCCACACCCCACATACCGACGACGGGCGCAAACCCCGTTCCGATGGCGAACAATCGCGCGAGCGGCTGCTGCATAGCGCCATCCGCCTGTTTGCCGAACAGGGCTACGCCAAGACCTCCACGCGCGAACTGGCGCAGGCGGCCGGCACGAACGCGGCCGCCATCAGCTACTATTTTGGCGACAAGGCGGGCCTGTACCGCGCCGCCTTCGCCCAGCAGTCGGCCAACCCGCAAGACAATATCGCCCTGTACGAGCAACCGCATTTCACCCTGCGCCAAAGCCTGGAAGGCTTTTATGCGCAGCTGCTGGCCCCCATGCAGCAGGGCGAGATCGCGCGCGACTGCATGCGCCTGTGGTGCCGCGAGATGCTCGAGCCGACGGGCCTGTGGGCACGCGAGATCGACCAGAACATCCGTCCCGAGCACGAAGCGCTCACGCGCGTGCTGGCGCGCCACCTGGGCGCCCCCGACGACAGCGACGACATGCACCGCCTGGCCTTCTCCATCGCCTCGCTGGCCCTGCAGCACATGGTCGGCGCCGAGGTGCTGCACACCCTGCGCCCGCAGCTGCTGGAAACGCCGCGCGCCATCGATACCTGGCTGGCGCGCATGACCGACTATGCGCTGGCCATGGCCGACGTGGAACGCCAGCGCCTGGCCCTTTCCCCCCCTACCGCCCAACGACAAGCAGAAGGACAAGCATGACGACTATTCGATGCACCGTTCAACGCGCCCTGGCCGCCAGCATCGTGCTGGCACTGGGTGGCTGCGCCCTGCAGGGGCCGCCCGCGGCGGTGTCGGCCAGCGCGCCCGCGCAGTGGCAGGCGCCGCTGCCGCATAACGGCAGCCTGACGGACCTGGCCAGCTGGTGGCAGCACCAGGGCGATGGCCTGCTGGTGGAACTGATCGCCGACGCGCAGCAGGTCAGCCCCAGCATCGCCGCCGCCAGCACGCGCATCGTGCAGGCGCGCGCGGACCGGGTCGCCGGCGGCGCCGCGCTGGCGCCCGCGCTGGACGCGACAGGCAGCGTGGTGCGCACCAGCCAGCAGTCGGCGCAGCCCGGCGGCACCACCTCGCAGGCGGCCCTGCAGGCGTCGTGGGAAATCGACGTGTTTGGCGCCAACCGCGCCACGCGCGATGCGGCGCAGGAGCGCTACGACAGCGCGCGCGCGGGCTGGCATGACGCCCGCGTTTCCGTGGCGGCCGAAGTGGCGAACCAGTACTATGCCTTGCGCACCTGCCAGCAATTGCAGGCAGTGGCGGAACAGGATGCCGTCTCGCGCCGCGACTCGGCGCGCCTGACGGAACTGAGCGCCGGCGCCGGCTTCCAGCCGCCTGCCAACGCGGCCCTGGCCCGCGCCAGCGCCGCGGAAGGCGCCAGCCGCGCCATCGAGCAGCGCGCCGCCTGCGACGTGAACGTCAAGGCGCTGGTGGCCCTGTCGGCCATGCCGGAAGCGTCGCTGCGCCAGAAGCTGGCGGCCAGCCCCGCCATCCTGCCCTCGCCCGTGGCGATTGCCGCACTGCCGGCGCAAACCCTGGGCCAGCGTCCCGACATCTACAGCGCCGAACGCGAAGTGGCGGCCGCCAGCTTCGAAGTGCGCGGCGCGCAGGCGCAGCGCTATCCACGCCTGAGCCTGGCCGGTTCCATCGGCAAGGGCAATATCCGCTCCGGCGGCAGCAGCATCACGGCCAGCACCTGGAGCATCGGCCCGCTGGCCGTCAGCCTGCCCATCTTCGACGGCGGCACCCGCCGCGCCCAGGTCGATGCGGCCACGGCGCGCTACGACGAAGCCGTGGTCAAGTACCGCGCCGGCGTGCGCCAGGCCGTGCGCGAAGTGGAAGAGGCACTGCTCAACCTGGCCAGCACGGACGAGCGCAGCGGCCACGCAAAAACGGCGCTGGAAGGCTACCGCGTGTCGTTTGTCGCCACCGAGGACCGCTACAGGAATGGCCTGGCCAGCCTGATCGAACTGGAAGACGCGCGCCGCACGCGCCTGGCCGCCGAAAACACCGTGGTCAACCTGGAGCGCGAACGCAGCGCCGCCTGGGTAGCGCTGTACCGCGCCGCCGGCGGCGGCTGGAACAGCAGCAGCGCCAACGCCATCGCCCACAACGCCCCCTGACGGATACGACAACATGAAAAAACTGACCTTGAAACCCATGGCGCTCGCCCTTGCCGCCCTGTGCGTGGTGCTGGGCGCGGGCGTGGCCCTGTACCCATCGGCCTCCACGGCGGCCGGCGACGCCAAAGACAAGCACGCGGCGCAGAAACCGGCCCTCACCGTCACCACGGCCAAGCCGCAGACGGCCAGCCTGCCCATCAAGCTGAACGCCAACGGCAACGTGGCCGCCTGGCAGGAAGCCGTCATCGGCAGCGAATCGAACGGCTTGCGCCTCACCGAGGTGCGCGTGAATGTCGGCGACGTGGTGCGCGCCGGCCAGGTGCTGGCCGTATTCTCGAACGACACGGTCAATGCCGACGTGGCGCAGGCGAAAGCGGCGGTGCTGGAAGCGGAAGCGAATGCGGCGGAAGCGGCGGCCAACGCGCAGCGCGCCCGCTCGCTGCAAAGCACGGGCGCCATCAGCGCGCAGCAGATCAGCCAGTACCTGACGGCCGAACAGACGGCCAACGCGCGCATCGCGTCCGCCAAGGCGCAGCTGGCGTCGCAGCAGCTGCGTCTGAAATACACGCAGGTGGTGGCGCCCGACAGCGGCATCATCTCTGCGCGCTCGGCCACCGTCGGCTCCGTCGTGGGCGCCGGC
Source organism: Janthinobacterium sp. FT14W (assembly GCF_009208755.1). NCBI lineage: Bacteria > Pseudomonadati > Pseudomonadota > Betaproteobacteria > Burkholderiales > Oxalobacteraceae > Janthinobacterium > Janthinobacterium sp. FT14W. Next base: position 33,776 of record NZ_WFLL01000039.1, read on the forward strand.
ACGGAACTGTTCCGCATGATCCGCCAGGGCCGCCTCGAATGGCGCGCCGAAGTGACGGCCACCGAGCTGCTGAACCTGAAACCGGGCACCCTGGCGCAGATCAAGGCATCCAATGGCAGCGTTTTGACGGGCAAGGTGCGCATGATCGCCCCGACCGTCGATCCGCAGACCCGCTCCGCCCTCGTGTACGTGGACCTGCCGGCCAGCAGCGGCAACAATGCGCCATTCAAGGCCGGCATGTACGCCAGCGGCGAATTTGAACTGGGCACGTCGGGCGCCCTGACGGTGCCGCAGCAGGCGATTGCCGTGCGCGATGGCTTCAGCTACGTCTTCCGCCTGAATGCCGACCAGCGCGTCAGCCAGATCAAGGTGCAGGCCGGGCGGCGCCTGAGCGACCGCATCGAGATCACGCAAGGCATCACGGCCGATACCACCATCGTCGTCAGCGGCGCAGGCTTCCTCAATGACGGCGACCTGGTACGCAATGTGGCGACACCAGCGGCGGCCAAGCCCGCTGCGCCGGCCACCGTGGCCGCGAAAAAGTAAGGCCAGCCATGAACTTTTCCTCCCTCTCGATCAAGAATCCGATCCCGGCCATCATGCTGTTCGCGCTGCTGACCCTGGCCGGCTTGCTGGCCTACAAGGCCAATCCGGTGCAGGATTTCCCCGACATCGAACTGCCCATCGTCACCGTCAGCGCGGTGCTGCCCGGCGCCGCCCCGGCCCAGCTGGAAACGGAAGTGGCGCGCAAGATCGAAGACTCCGTCGCCACCCTGCAAGGCGTGAAAAACATCTATACCAAGGTGCTCGACGGCGTCGTCACGGTGACCGTCGAATTCATCCTGGAAAAGCAGATCGCCGAAGCCGTCAACGACGTGCGCGACGCCGTCGCCCGCGTCAAGGCGGACATGCCGGCCGAACTGCGCGACCCCACCGTCACCAAGGCGTCCACGGCCGGACGCGTGGTGCTGACCTTCATCGCCACGGCGAAAGGGGGCGTCGACAATCCGCTCGACGCGCCCGACCTGTCCTGGTTCGTCGACAACACGGTGGCCAAGCGCCTCTTGACGGTGCCCGGCGTGGGCGCCGTCACCCGCGTGGGCGGCGTCTACCGCGAGATCCAGGTGGAGCTCGACGAAGCGCGCATGGCGGCGCTGAAAGTGTCGGCCCTCGACGTCTCGCGCCAGCTGCGCCTGGTGCAGCGCGAAGCGCCCGGCGGGCGGGGCGACATCAGCGGCGCCGAACAATCGGTGCGCACCATCGCCACCGTCAAGACGGCCGATGAACTGTCGCGCGTGGAAGTGCCGCTGCCGGACGGGCGCCACGTGCGCCTGGACCAGGTGGCCACCGTGCGCGACACCATCGCCGAGCCGCGCGCGCTGGCCGAGCAGGATGGCAAGAGCGTAGTCGCCTTCGAGGTGTTCCGCACCAAGGGCGCCAGCGAAGTGGCCGTCGCCAAGGGCGCGCGCGCGGCCATCGCCGACCTGCAGAGGGAAAACCCCAGCGTCGTGCTGCAGCAATCGATCGACAATGCCTTCCCCGTCGAGGAAAACTTCGACGGCTCGATGGAGCTGCTGTACGAAGGCGCGCTGCTGGCCGTGCTGGTGGTGTGGTGGTTCCTGCGCGACTGGCGCGCCACCCTGGTCGCCGCAGCCGCCCTGCCCCTGTCCGTGATGCCGGCCTTCCTCGGCATCTACTGGTTCGGCTACACGCTCAATACCGTCACCCTGCTGTCGCTGGCGCTGGTCGTCGGCGTGCTGGTCGACGATGCCATCGTGGAAATCGAAAACATCGAGCGCCATCTGCGCATGGGCAAGTCGCCCATGGAAGCGGCCATGGAAGCGGCCGACGAAATCGGCATGGCGGTGATCGCCACCACCTTCGCGCTGGTGGCCGTGTTCCTGCCGACGGCCTTCATGAGCGGCATTCCAGGCCTGTTCTTCAAGCAGTTCGGCTGGACGGCCGTGCTGGCCGTGCTGGCCTCGCTGGTGGTGGCGCGCCTGCTCACGCCGATGATGGCCGCCTACATCCTGAAACCGCTGCCGCACAAGGAAGAACAGGATGGCTGGCTGATGACGCGCTACCTGAAGGTCATGCGCTGGTGCCTGAACCACCGCGGCACCACGGCCATCGCCGCAGCCCTGTTCTTTGTCGGCGCCATCGCACTCGTGCCGCTGCTGCCGACGGGGTTCGTGCCGGCCGCCGACCGCGCGCAGACGCAGATCAACCTGGAACTGCCGCCCGGCTCCACCCTGGCCGAAACGCAGGCCGTGGCGGCCATGGCGCGCGATGCGGCCATGCGCACGCCCGGCATCAAGGGCGTCTTCAGTTCGATAGGCGGCGGCTCCAGCGGCGACGCCTTCGCGCCCGGCGCGGCGGCCGAAGCGCGCCGCGCCGTGCTGACCCTGACCACCGTGCACCGCACGGAGCGCAAGGAATCGATGGCGGGCCTGGAAACGCAGCTGCGCCAGAAGCTCGATACGATACCGGGCGCCCGCTTCACGGTGGGGCCACCCGACACGGGCGTCAAGATGCAGCTGGTGCTGCGCTCGGAAGACCCCGTGGCTTTGACGACGGCGGCACAGAAGGTCGAGCGCGAGCTGCGCGGCCTGAAAGGCATCGGCAACGTCAATTCCAGCGCTTCGCTGGTGCGCCCGGAGATCATCGTGCGCCCTGATTTTGCCAAGGCGGCAGACCTGGGCGTGACGGCGGCAGCCATCGGCGAGACGGTGCGCGTGGCCACGGCCGGCGACTACGACACGGACCTGACGAAGATGAACCTGCCCGAGCGGCAGGTGCCGATCCGCGTCAAGCTGCCCAACAGCGTGCGCGCCGACCTGGCCGCCATCGAGCGCCTGACCGTGCCGGGCAAGAATGGCCCCGTGCGCCTGGCGAACGTGGCGAGCGTGACGATGGAAAGCGGCCCCGCGCAGATCGACCGCCTGAACCGCAGCCGCAACGTGACCCTCGACGTGGAACTCGGTTCGCGCACCCTGGGCGAATTGAACGAGGAAGCGCGCGCGCTGCCGTCGATGAAGAATCTGCCGCCGTCCGTGAAGATCGCCGAACTGGGCGACGCGCAGGAGATGGCCTCGCTGTTCGCCAGCTTCGGCCTGGCCATGCTGATCGGCGTGCTGTGCATCTATTGCGTGCTGGTGCTGCTGTTCAAGGACTTCATGCAGCCGGTGACCATCCTGGCGGCGCTGCCGCTGTCCATCGGCGGCGCCTTCGTGGCCCTCCTGATTACGGGCAGCGCCCTGTCGATGCCGTCGATGATCGGCCTGATCATGCTGATGGGGATCGTCACCAAGAACTCGATCCTGCTGGTCGACTATGCGATCCTGGCGCGCCAGGCCGGCATGAACCGCTTCGATGCGCTGGTCGACGCCTGCCACAAGCGCAGCCGGCCCATCCTGATGACGACGATCGCCATGGGCGCCGGCATGATGCCGCTGGCGCTGGGCTGGGGCGCCGACCCCAGCTTCCGTTCGCCGATGGCCATCACCGTCATCGGCGGCCTGATCACGTCGACCTTGCTCAGCCTGCTGGTGGTGCCTGCCGTGTTCACCTACATCGACGACCTCGAGCACCTGCTCAAGCGCGGCATGGCGAAACTGCGCCGCCACAAGGCGCCCCTGCGGCGCGATGAGCAGGTGGTACTGGAAAAATAAGCGCCGCAGTTGTCTACAAAATCGCCCCCTGCGGGCAAGGAAGCGAAGGACCGGCCGGCAGGCCGCGCTCCCTCGCTTCCATCTATCTGGCATACTGCGCCCATTCTCAATGAACGCAATCTGCCCTGCCTATGAATTACCGCACCCCGCTCGCCCTGCTGCTGGCATCCGCACTGCTCGGCGCCTGCTCGGACAAGACCGCCCCCGCCAGCGCCGACGTGGCAGCTGACGTGGCAGCCGACGTCCCCGCCAGCGCTGCCGACGTGGCACCGTCCGGGCACGTGCCGCCGCCGGCCGCCACCGCGCCCAAGACGGACGAAATGAACACGCCGCAGGCGCGCAAGCGGGAAGCGGGCATGATGCGCGCCGTCTTCGGCGACGACTACCGCAGCGACAGCGACGATGCGCTGGCCGACCTGTCCGATCCCGACAACCATGTCGACAAGCTCAGTTACGTCGTCAGCGCCGTCAGCCACAAGCTGCTGCCCGATGGCCGCGCCATCCTGGTGGCGAATGCGGAAACGGCCAACACGGAAGGCACGGCGGAATCGGCGCACGCCTCGTCGGGGCTGTTGAACGTGTTTTTCCTGGCACCCAAGGGCCAGCCGGAAGACGGCCAGTGGCAAGTGGTGAAACGGCTGGAAAACATCGCCGCCCTGGGTTCGTCGGGGCAGCTGGGCGAGGTCCACTGGGTCATGCTGGGTGCGAACAAGCCGGGACTGGCGATCCGCCATGGCTATACGGGCCAGGGCTACACCATCACGCAACTGGCCCTGTTTGAAATCGGCGACGGCAAGGTGACGGCGCTCGATGGCGGCATCGACCTGTACTCGGACAATATGGGCGCCTGCACGCCGGACATGGATGAATGCTGGATGGTGGCAGGCAGCTGGCGCTTTGCGCCAGCGCGCAATGGCGGCAGCTACGATGACCTGCTGATCGATTTCAAGGGCGCGTCCGAGAAGATCAAGCCCAATGTGACGGTCAAGCCGGACCAGGACCCGCCGCGCATCGCCACGCCCCTGAACGGCCACGCGCGCTATGCCTTCGATGGCAAGGGGTATAAATTAGTCGAAGGGAAGAACACGGTGCCTGGCGTATAAGCCAGCCACCGTCATGGGGGCCGGCAACTACCGGCGCGCCGCCTCCAGGCGCGCCAGCAGCGGCGCATACATCGAGCGCGTATGGCTGCTCCAGCGGGCCATGGTGCTGTCGATATCGGCGCACAGGCGCTCGGCCAGCACCTTGTCGCCCTGCTGCAGGGCCCAGATCGCATACTCGGCGCGGCAGTCGAAACTGCCGTAACGGGTCAGCGCATCGTCGAATTCCGCCTTCGCCTCCGGCTGGCGCCCGCTTTGCGCCAGCGCGCGCGCCGTCAGCAGGGACACCAGCTCGGGACGGAAATGGATGTCGCTGCGGCGGATGAATTCCAGGTGCGTCAAGGCCTGGGCGCCGCGCCCGCATTCCAGGTAGGCGCGTGCCGCGCCCAGGCGGATTTCCAGGTCCGAGGAAAAGGCGCCCTGCAGGCAGGCTTCATACGTCGATGCCGCTTCCTGCGCATCGCCCGCTTCCAGCAATGCGCTGGCCAGGCGCATCTGGTTCTGCGCCGTCGGCGTGTACTCGAAGGCGGCCTTCGCCTCGCGCAATTCGCGGTTCGGGTCGAGCACCTGCACGGCCACCGACGCGACCTTGCGCGCGCCTTGCGGCAGGCGCGAATTGGGCAGGTAAATGGCGAAGAAATACACCACGCTGCCCAGCAGCGGGAACATGAATAAAATGAGCAGCCAGTACAGCTGCTGCCCGTTGCGCACCACGTGAATCGCAAAAAACAGCGCGATCAGGATGTGGATGCCTATGCCAAAAATCGTCATCTTGCAACCTCGTTCGTGACGGGAGCCGCTGGCACCATGCCGCAGCTTTCCCTGGCTCAATATTACACCGGCCGCCCCGACAAGCCCGCCGGGGAGACGCGCGAGCGGCGAAAGCAGGACAGCCGCGCGACCGTCCTGCTTCCCTGCTGCGTCTATCGGCGTCAGAACGTGCTGATGGCGTTCAGGAACCAGCCCCGGCTGCGATACGACAGATCCGTCAAGTCGTCCGAGAAGGTCGTGAAGTTGTAGCCGATGCCGATCTTGGCGTGCTTTGCCACATGCCGGTAGACGCCGATCAGGGCGCCGGCGCGCGCATCGCCCGCCTCGCGCGCCTTCAGCCGGCGCGCCTCGATCAGCGCATCCCACTCCTTGACGATATGGAAGTCGGCGCGCAGCACCAGCAATTCCGCGCGGCTGGAGAACCACTCGCCTTGCGTCTTCGACGCCCGCAACTGGCCCGTGCGCACGCCGAACTTGCCGCCCACGGACAGCCACGGCCGCACGTCATAGGTCGTATCGGCATTCAGGATATGGCTTTTCTGCGTGTAGTCGAGCACCCCGCCCGTGACGCCGTCCACCTGGCCTGGCGATGGCAGGTTGTAAAAGTACGTGTACTTGAACAGGGTGTTCCAGCGGTCGTTGTCGACGGGACGGTAGGCCGCTCCCGTCACCACTTCCGTGTAGTCGCCATCGTAGAATGCGCCCCGCGTGGAGCTGCTGCGCGACAGGTTGAACTTGCCCAGCAGGCGCCAATCGCGGTCCAGCTGGTAGCTCAGCGCATTACGCGTCAGCCACACCTTGCGATGTTCGCTGTTTGCGTCCGTGGCGCAGCCGCCGTCGGCCGGCACGGTGGCGCAACTGCCCTCCACGGTCCCCAGCGACTTCGTGCGGTCCGTGCGGAACTCCAGCGCGCTGGAAAATTTCAGCCGCTCGTAGGCATACGCCGCCGTCAGGCCGATGGCGTCGCGCTTCAAGTCGCCCGACAGGGGATTCGACAGGGTGCCCGTCTCGAACTTGATGCCCGTGGTCCAGCGCTCGGTGGGCGCCAGGTCCACGCCGAACGCGTGCGTCAAGCTTTGCGGCCCCGCGCCATTGCCCCAGCGGCTTTCCGCAAACAGGCCCGCCCTGTCGCTCAGGCGATAGCGGCTGCCCGCCGTCAAGGTAGACTGGCGGCCGCTGTAGTTCACATCCGGCGTTTCCGTCTCCATGCGGTAGTTCAGGTAGACGCTGCTGCGTTCATCCATCTGCAGGTTGCCGAACAGCTGACCGCCCGCGCCGCCGCTGCCGCCCGACGCTTCCGCTCCCAGGCGCAGGCGCTCGCTCGCCTGGTAGGTGCCGCCCAGTCCCGCGCGGTCATTCAGGGCGCGGTTGCCGCTGCGCGACAAGGTATGCTGCACGAAGCCGTACATGTCCCACGGCGCGTACAGCAATCCTGCCACGCGCGCCGAAGCCACGCCGGAAGCGAGCGTGGTGTCGGGGCCGTACTGCGGACCGCCGGCCATGCCCGCCTCGCGGCCCTGCGTCACCAGCTGGCCCGTGATGCCGCCCTGCAGTCCCGGCTGCGGCACGGCGTTCGATGCCGGCGTCCTTTCCAGCGCGCCGTCCCGGGCTTGCTGGCCCTGCTGCAGCGGCCGATAGTCGACGCGCAGCACGGCGTCGCTGCGCCCGCCATCCTGGCTCAGGATGGCGCTGGCATTGTCCCTGCCGATCGCATTGTCGCGGCGGTCGTGCCGCATGCCAGCCGACACGCCCCACTCGGCATCGAGCTTGTGGCGCAGCGCCGCTTCCACGGCGCGCGCATCCTGGCTGGTGGCCGTGCGGTCATCCGCCTTCAGCGACACTTCCGTGCGCTCGCCCAGCGGCACGGTCGCCGCCAGGCCCGTTTGCCGCACGGCTTCGCCGTTCAGGGTCTGCATGCCCGGTCCCGCGTAACCGGCTTCGCGGTCCTGCCAGTAGGCGGCGATGCGGCCGCGCGCCGCGCCGCCCAGGTCGGCCAGGTCCAGCGCGCCGTCGAAGCGCTTCGCGTTGGCGGGGCGGCCGCCCGCCGTCGTCTGGTTGAAATCGAAGCCGCCGCTCGATGAACTGAGCACGCTGCTGGCGTCGCCGCTGGAACGGGCTGCCTCGGCCTTGATCCAGGTGCCCGGCCTGTAGCGCAAGGTCAGGTCCAGCTCCTTGAGGGTCTGGTCCGAACCCTGTTCGCCCTGGTGGTAATTGCTGGCGCCGATGCGCACATGGTCGTTGAACCAGTGGCTGGCGCGCACGCCCACCGAGGTGCCGGAAATGGCGCTCAGGCCCGGCACATATTCATACGTCGCCACCAGGTACACGGGGTTGCCGCTCAAGCTCGCGCTTTGCACCAGCGCACCGCCATCGGCCACGGAGGACAGCGGCGAGCGCAAGGTCAGGCGGCCCTGCAGGTAGTTGATCTCATAGTCCTGCGAGGGCGTCAGCTGGATGCGCTCGATCACCAGGCCCGAATCCTTGTCGCGCACTTCCACCCACAGGCGTTCCGACCCCTGCGTCAGGTCCAGGTGGCGCAGATAGTATTGCGAACCGCCCGTGCCGCGAAATTCCTCGCGCGACTGCAGGGTACCCGGCGAAGCGGCAAAGGCGTTGACCGTGCTGGCCTTTTCGCCATGGCTGGTGCTGGCGGCGCCATTCCACAGCAGATTGGCGCCATACAGGCCGCGGCTGTACTGGGCCAGTTCCGAGCCGCTCCAGGTGGTCTGGAAATTCCCCCACATGACGGAGGAATCGCCTTTTTCCAGGCGCACGTAAAAGCGCCCCTGGGTAGGCGCATCGTCGACGGTGGTGCTGTCGTCGCCGTACACGGGATAGTATTTGTCCGGATCGATGCGGCGCAGCAGGTAGTTCGGATCCTTGCTCTGGAAGTTGTGGAACAGGTCGCGCAGCGGCTGTTCGCGCGTGTCGGCGCTGGCCGTCAGCAGATAGTCGCCCTTGATCTTGCCCTTCAGGTAAAACGCGCCGCGGCCGTCGGCCCAGGTCTCGTTCCGGTAGTGCTGCGTGTCGCCCGTGACCAGTTCGGCCGGTCCCTTGGTGCGGTCGCGGCCAATGGTCAGGTCGGCCAGCGCCACATAGAACCAGTCGCTGTCGGCGATGTTCAGGTTGCGGCGGAAGGTCATGCCGGCCCCGCTGCCATCCTTCACGGCCACTTCCACCGTATGCGGGCCAGGACGCATGATCTGGCGCATGGCGAACTTGCCGCCGGCGTCGACGGGCACGACCATCCCCAGCGCCGTCACCTGCTGGCCGGGCTTGATCTTCTCGCCGCTGATGGTGACGCTGCCGCCCGCGGCATCGATATTGCGCAGGATCAGGCTCGACTCGCCCCAGCCGGCCAGGGCGTCGTCGCCGGCCTTCTTGCCCGGCGCTTCGGGCGGCGCCGCATCGAGCAGGCGCAGTGGCTGCAGACGCGTCTCGTCGAACTTGCCGCCACTATCGTACACGCGCAGCAGGTAGCCGATCTGCTCCGGCGCATCGGCCGGCGCCTGCCAGGCCGTCGCTACACCCATCGTCGCAGGCACGATGGCAAATGGCTGCTCCTGCGTGCCCTGCCCCTTGGCAAAGATGCGGATCTCGGCGCGCTGCTGAAAAAAAGCGTAATTGGTGTACGTGCCAAAACGCACGGGCGCCTGGCGCTGCGCGTAGGGCGCCGCCAGCCAGACATTCAAGGCCGGCGCCACATTCAGGGGGTCGTACTTGACCTGGATGTCGGAGCGCTCCAGCGCCACGTCGACGCAGCGCTGGCGGTCCGCCTCCTGCTGCGGCGTATCGGTGTCCTGCGCCACGCCGTCTATGCTGATGGAGAAGGCCGCATCGCGGTTGGCCAGCTGGCTGGCGACGGCGCAATCGTCGACCTGCACCAGCGTCTCGACGCGCCTGGCGGGCGCGCTGGGCACGGCTGGCAGCTCCACGGCTTCCTCGTACCAGGCGCGGATTTCCGTGCGGCGGTTCTGCGCCATGCCCTGCGGCGTGGCGTTCGACGCGATCGCTTCGCTCTCGCCCTTGCCGCTGGCGGAAAAAGCCGATGCCGGCAAGTCCAGTGCACGCATCAGATAGGCCGTGACGGCCAGCGCGCGCGCCTCCGACAGATGCTGGTTCGTGGGGAAGGTCGGCTTCAGCCAGGCGGCGATGCGCTGGTTGTCCGTATGCCCGATCACCTGCACGCGCACCTTCTGCTTGCCGCGCAAACGTGCGGCCAGTGCGTCAAGCCGGGCCGTGGCGGCCGGCAGCAGCACATCGCGGCCGGACTCGAAATTGGTGCCCGACAGCAGGTCGTCGAAGGTCACGCTCTGCTGCGCCGGCACGGCCGGCGGCACCGCTTCCAGGATCACGCGGCGCTCGGCGCGGCTCAGGCCGGACGGCGCCAGGCCGCTGAAAGCGGGCGACTCCTGTTCCCCGCTCGAGGGCTGCTGCGCCCCCATGCTTTGAGCGCGGTCCAGCATTTTTCCCCGCAGCGCGTGCTCGTCTGCCATTTGCGCATGCGCGCCCAGGCAGACAAAGCCTATGCTGCCGAGCAAATACACGAGCCGCTTGGGGGCCGGCCTGGCCGCCGCTTTGAAGGTGCCTTGATTGCTAACGTTCATGGTCATTTTCGGTTTCATTGTGCGCCCTCGATCTCGATGACGAGGGGATATTCGTTTTGCAGTGCCTGCCAGCGCGCCTGCATCTCGCTTTCGATCGCCTTGCTGCGGCGCTGCGCCAGCGCGGCATCGCCGCCAGCGGCATACGCGATGCGCAGTACCGATGGCTTGGCGCGCAGGCTGGCCACCAGTCCTTCGATGCGTGCTGCCCATTCCGGCTGCAAGGCCGTTTCACCCGCAAGGAATGCGGCGTCGCTCAGCTCAAGACGCACGACACGGTGGATGGTGGCGCCGAAGTTCAGCTTGACCACCTTGCCTCGGGTCAGGCGCACATCGCGCGGATTTTCCGTCGTGACGCGGTAGCCGCTCGGCAGGGTACGGTCATCGAGCTTCATGACGAAGTTCGAGCCGCGGTCCGCATTCGGAATCGCCGGACAAGCCACGTGAAAGCGTCCTTCCGCATCCGTCGTCACCAGCAAGCCGCGCGCCGTCGCCATGCGCACGCCGGCAATGCCCGTCTCGCCTTCATCCTGGTAGCCATTCGCGTTCCGGTCGTCGAAAACCTTGCCGATGATGTCGGGACAATCGAAAGTGGCATCCGGCACCACCCGCACCGTGGCAGTGGCCAGGTTGGAAATACGCGTGTCGCCCGTCGCTGCCCAGGCCTGGTTGACGTATTCGCCGTCGCCAACGCCGCTGCCCACCATCAGCATCAGCTTGTAGGTCTTCTTCTCCTTGGGGGCGAAACCGCTTTCCTTCCAGCGCAAGCTGCGGCCATCGACGACCGGTTCCGCCGGCACGCCATTGCGGGTCGCGCTGCCGACGCGGTACTTGAAGCCGGCCGGTATCAGGTCGCGCACTTCCATCGCGCCCAGGGTTGCCGCCTGCGGATTGCTGACCGTGATCGTGTATGGCACCAGGTCGCCGCGCGTGACGTTCAGCATCGGCGTCGTCTTCGTCACCATGATGCTGTCGCTGCCCAGCGGGTCGAGCGGAATATGGTTGTTCAGGATCGGTGCCGAACCGCCGTTCGTGATGACAAAGCTCAGGTAGTACTGCGTGGTCCTGGCGCCTCCGGCGACCAGTCCCGTGCAGTTGTTCGGATCGAGTTCCATCTTCGTCGACAATACCGGCGCCGAATCGCTGGCCTGGATAAAGGCCGGATCCGGCACCAGGCCCACCGTCAGCGGTCCCTTGCAGGCCGGCAGGCTGCCGGACGGCGCCAGCAGGTAGTTCGCCGGCGCCACCACGCTCAGCGTATACACGCCGCTGGGGAAGCCGTTCTGCAGCAGGAACTGGTACATGCCGTCGCTGCCCACGGTTTGCGTCTGCTCGGCAACCCCACCCACCAGGTGCGTGGCACTGTCGAAACCGGCGGGGCCGCTGATCGACACCACGGCGCCGGCCACCGGCTTGCGCGTGACGGAGTCGTACACCACGCCGGCCGGATCGAGCGGCAGATTCTGCTCGACGACACGGTCGCCGTCGCGCAGGGTCAGGTCGCTGATGCGGCTGCCGCCTGGCAGCACCACGCCTTCGCCTCCCGTCGACACGGGCACATTCGGCATGTTGTTGCCATCCTTGAGGAAGGTGATCGCGTAGCCGGAACCCGTCGGCAAGCCGCTCGCCTCGTAGCCGGGGCAGTGCAGGTTGTCGAACTGGTAGAAGCCTTTCTCGTCCGTGATGGCGCGGCAGATCAATTTGCCTTCCTGGTGCAGCTCGGCCGTCCAGCCGGCCACGCCAGCCTGGCTGCCGTCGAGCGGACGCACGCGGCTGCCGTCGCGGTTCAGCCATACGTAGCCGTTGATGATGGGCGGCTTCAATTGCGGGATGCCCTTCTCGCCGAACAGATAGCCGCGCATGTCGTCGCCCGCCGCCAGCCTGATGCCCTTGATCGTATCCTTGTTGCCCACGCCGACAGGCTTGCTGGCATTGGCCGTGCCCACCGATCCCGGCAGCACGGACGTCTTGCCGTCCACATAGCCGGCCGGCTGCGTTTCCGTCAGGGTGTAGCCGGCGGCGTCGCTGACCGGCACCGTATCGAACAGGTAGCTGCCGTCGGCGCCCGTCACCACGCTCAGCTTGACGGGCTTGCCATCGACGGACGCGCCGCTCAGGGCCACCGTCACGCCGGCAATGCCTGGCTCGCCATCGTTGCGGCTGCCGTCGTTATTCAGGTCCGCATACACCACGCCACCGAGCTTGCCCAGCATATGGCGTTCGCCAAACAGGTAGCCGCTCGCCTGCGTCGCCACCGGCAGCACGATGTCGCTGATCGTGTTGTGTTCCGGCGCCGCGCCGAAGCTGGCGTTGTTGACCTTGCCGCCGGCGCTGCCGGCCGTTTCGCGGCCGTCGAGATACACGGCAGGCTGGTTTTCCAGCAGGCTGTAGGTACCGGCCGGCAGGCCGTCGAAGCGGTAGCTGCCATCGCTTCCCGTCACCGCCGTACGGCTAAAGCCGTTCGCGCCGCGCACCGTGACTTCAATGTCGGCGATGCCCGCTTCGCCCGCGTCCATGGCGCCGTTGTCGTTCAGGTCTCGATACACGAAACCGCGCAACGACGACACCTGTTCGCGGAAATCATAGCCGCTGCCATTGCCCTGGGGCGGCAGGACGATGCCACCGATGGCATCGACCGCGCCGGTACCGACCGGCTTGCCGTTGATGCTGCCGACAAAAGTCCCCGTCGCACCCGGATAGTTGCCCAGGCCGGCCGGCTGCGTTTCAGTGACCGTGTAGCCGGCCGGACCCGATGGATACAGGCCAGGGAAGGTGTAGCTGCCGTCGGCGTCCGTGACGACGGTGACATTGACCGGCTTGCCGTGGCTGTCGATGCCGCTCAGCGTCAGGCTCACGCCCGGCAGGCCCTCGCCCTTCTCGTAGCTGCCGCTGTCGTTCGCATCGCCGTACACGCGGCCGGCAATGCTCGCCGCCTGCAGTTCGCCGAAATCAAAAAGCGTATGGCTCTTCGCCGCATCGAATGGAATGCGCGCGATGGTATTGGCCGTGCCGATGTCGCAGGCCGGATTGGCGCAGGAGGCGGCGCCGTCGATCAGGCCCTTGCGCTGGCGTCCGTCCAGATAGGCGGCCGGCTGCGTTTCCACCAAGGTATAGCCGGCCGCATTCGCGTGCGGCAGGTCACGCAGGCTGTAGCTGCCGTCGGCGGCCGTGATGGCCGTGCGGTTGACCGGCGTGACGCCGTCGCGGGCGATGCCGGACAGGCTGACGGTAACGCCGGCGATGCCCGTGGCTTCACCCGCATCGCGTACGCCATTGTCGTTGGCGTCGACATAGACGGCGCCGCTGATGGCGCCCGTCTTCTCGCCGAAATCGTAGCCCGTCAGTTGCGCGCCCGGCGCGAGCGTGATGGCGCTGACCACGTTGGCCACGCCGGTATTGCCGCCGCCGTTGCCGGCCGCTTGCGCCGCATCGGCGTAATTGACCGGCTGCGTTTGCGTCACGGTATAGCTACCGGCGAGCAGGCCGTCGAAACGGTAGGCGCCGCTGGCATCCGTCAGTACCGTCACGGCACCGCCTGCGCCCCCCGTCAGCGTCAAGGTCACGCCCGCCAGCGGCGTGTCGCCGCTGCCGGCCGCGCCATTGCCATCCACGTCGAGGTACACCTTGCCGGCAATGCTGCCCGTCAGTTCGCCAAAATTGTAGTCGCGCGCGCTGCCGCCGTTCGGCAGCACGATGCCGCTGAACTGGTCGAAACGGGGCGCGCTGCCGCCGATGCGGCCTGTCGCGACGCCATTGACCGTGCCCACGCTTTCCGCGCCATCGAGGTAGGCGGCAGGCTGGGTTTCAGCCACGGCATAGCCGTTGCCATCGCTTTGCGGCAGGCCCGTGAAGCTGTAGCCGCCGTCGGCCGCCGTTTGCAGCGTGCACACGGCAGGCACGATCACGCTGCAGACGTCGAAGCCGTCCGCCGTGGTACCCGACAGGGTGAGCGTCACGCCCGCGATGCCCGTCTCGCCCCCGTCCTTGCGGCCGTTGCGGTTCGCATCGATATACACGTAGCCGGACAGCGACTGCGCCACCCCGCCCGACGCGCCTGGCGCCTGGCCGAAATGGTAGCCCGTCGCCGTGGCGCCGGGCAGCAGCACGATGGCGCCGGCAGTGCGGATGGCCGCACCAGGCACGCCCGTGCCAGGCACGCGCACGGCGCCGTCGATCAGGCCGCCGAGGCTGCCGGCCTGCGCACCCGTGTGATACAGGCTGGCCGGCGGCGTGACCGTCACGGCATAGCCGGCCGCATCGCTCGGCGCCAGGCCCGCAATCAGGTAGCTGCCATCGGCGCCCGTCTGGAAGGTGCAGCTCGGTACGGCATTGCCAGGACAGACGGGACGACCGAGATGGTCGTTGCCGCTCAAGGTCAGCGTGACACCGGCCACGCCCGTGCTTTCGCCACCCTGGCGCACCGCATCGCGGTTGCTGTCCATGTAGACGCTGCCGGCAATCGACGCCAGCGCCAGTTCGCCGAAATTGCGCTCGGTGTAGCTCAGGCCCGGTTCGATGCTGCCGATGACGATGCCTTCCGGCGCCGCGCGTCCCGCGCTGTTCGCCACGACATTGCCGGCGCCGTTCTGCTCCTTGCCATCCGCATGGCCTGCAGGCTGGGCCAGTTCCGTCACCGTGTAGGATTCGCCCAGACGGCTAGGCGGGACATTGGTGAAGCTGTATTTGCCATTGGCGTCGGTGGTGGCCGTGCATGCGCTGCCCATCGCCACGCACACGTCGGCGCCCCAGAAGGTCAGTCCGGAGAGCTGCACCTGCACGCCGGCGATGCCATTTTCGCCCGCCTCGCGCAGGCCGTTGTTGTTCCTGTCGGCGTACACGTAGCCGCTGATGGCCGCATGCGCGTATTCCTGGAACAGGTAGCCCGTCGCCGCCGTATTCGGCGCCAGCACGATCTGGCCGATGCTGTTGTGCGCCGCGCTGGCGGAGCAGTTGGCGCCGTTGTCGCAGCTGGCCGGCGGCGGCGTGCCACCGGCCGTGCCCGCGACTTCAAACAGGTCGGCGTAGCTGGCCGGCTGTGTCTCGACGAGGGTGTAGCCGCCGGCCGCGGAGCGCGGCAGGCGGTCGAACAGGAAGTCGCCGCTGCTGGTGCTGAGGGTCAGCGGCGCGCCCGCCGTGCCGATATCGTTGCCCCAGAAATCCTGGCCGTACAGCGAGAACGTCACGCTGCTGGTGATTTTTTCACCGGCATCCATGCCGTTGCTGCGGTTCGCATCGTTATACACGGAGCCGGCGATGCTCGACTTGACGATCTGCACGTCGACGCTGGCACTGTTGTTGCCGGCGTTCGGATCGCGCGAGGTACCCGGCGTCGGCACGATGCTGGCGGTATTCGTGATGTTGCTGGCGAACGGTCCCGTATAGGCCGGGTATGGCGCCTTCACGGGGATGGTGATGGCGACCAGGTTGGCCGTGTCGGCGGCGCCCGAGGCAATCGGCAGCACGCCCAGCGTGCAGGTCACGGTGACCGGCGAACCGCTGCTGACGCAGTTGTTCAAGGCCAGCGCAGCACCCGAGCCGAGGCGCGCCGTCGGTGCGCCCGTCAGCACGAAACCGGCCGGCAGCACATCGGTGACGACCGTGCTGGCCGCCAGGGCGGGACCCAGATTGCCCACCACCAGGGTGTAGCTGAAGGGCTGGTTGATGCTGAACGGCGATGCGGGCGAGACGGTTTTCGACACCAGCATCAGATCGGTCTTCGGCAGCACGGTGGTGGTTTCTTCCACCACGTTGTTCGTCGCCAGCTTGTCGCCGGCAAACGGCGCCGCGCCCGTTTCCAGCGATTCGACGCTGGCGTTGATCTTGTAGGTGATCGATCCCAGCGGTGCATTGCTGACGGGACCCGTATCGAATTTCAGGCCGAACACGCGGCTGGCGCCACTGGACAGCGTGCTGTCGCCGGGCACGCTGGCCAGGTAGCACACCAGGTTCGTGCCCGCGCCGCCCGGCTGGCTGCACGCGGCGCCGGCCGGCAAGGTGCTGCCGGCGGCATTCCACAGCATGGTATACGGCGCGGCCGCGCCATTTTGCGGCGGCGGTACGGGCGTGACGACCAGCTTCAGGCCCGTGGCCAGCGACGGCCCGTTGTTTTGCACGGTGACCCGGTACACGAGCGCATCGCCGAACGGGCTCTGTTCGTAGCCCGTATCGACGGCCGACACGCTCAGGTCCAGCTCCTTGCTGATCACGGTGACGGTGGTGCTGTTGCTGTTGTTGGCCGCATTGCTGTCGTCGGTCGTCGTGCTGATGGTGGCGCTGCTGGCATAGGTCGCGTCGAGCGCATCGGGATACGGGAACACGGGAATGACCGAGAAGATCAGCTGGCGCGTCTCGCCATCGCCGAGCCCGAAGGTCCGGCATTCGATGCCGGACTGTCCCGCGTAGGGCGCGCCGCTGAAGGCGGGCACCAGCGTGCATTGCGCGGCGCTGCCCGCGATGCTGGCCGAGCCGGCCACATACGCCATGCGGGCCGGATCGATGACCTGGCGCAGCACCACGTTGGCCGCGCTGCTGGGGCCATTGTTGCGGATCGAGGTGGTGAATACCAGCGGCACGCCGACGCGCACGGGATTCGGCGCACCGGCCATCGCCGTGACGCCCACGTCGGCCTGCGGCACCACGGTGACGGTGGCGCCGGAGCTGTTGTTGGCCGCATCGGTGTCGATGGCATCCGGGCTCGATACCGTGGCGGTATTGAGCAAGGCGCCGTCCTTCAACGGGCGGTTGAGCGTGATGGTGATGGTGCGCGACGCGCCATTGCCCAGGTTCAGCAGCGTGCACGTGATGGTCGATGCAAAGCTGCAGCTTTCGCCGGCGCCGCTGCCGGCCAGCACGACGCTGCCGCCCGTGGTGCCGCCGCTGCCGTTATACCAGTGCGGCAAGGCGTCGACCACCTTGACGGTCGGTGCGCTGTCCGGACCCGCATTGCTGACCACCAGGGTATAACTGAAGGTATTCGAGGCGGCCGGCAAGCTGGCCAGGGACGCCGTCTTGACGATGGCCAGGTCGACGTTCAACGGCGTCGACGTGACGCTGGCGGTGTCGCAATTGCCCGTGCTCGCATTGTCCGGCGGCTGGTGCGCCGACCCGGCGGCCATGCCGGTACAGGCGGTATTGCTCAAGGTGCCGGAAAAACCCGCTTGCGCGCGCGTGGTCAGCACCAGGGCAGGCAGTTTCGCGCCGCGCGCCAGGCTGCCGGAGATCGTGTAGGTGCAGGTCACCAGCTGTCCCGCCGCGCTGCACGTCCAGCCGGCGCCGCTGGCGCCCACATAGCTTTCCTGCGGCGACAAGGTATCGGTGACGGTCACGGTGCCGCTGGCGGCACTGGTGGAGGTACTCGCATTGGTGACCGTGATGGTATTGGTGATCAGGCCATTGGCCGCGACCAGTCCTGGCGACTTGCTCTTGGTCAGGGTCAGGTGGGCGAATGGCGCGACGATGGTGTAGGTGGCCGAGGCGGGATTGTTCAAGCCGTCGAGCGGAGCGCTGCGTGCCACGTCCACCACGTTGGCGCCGCCCGTCGCGCCCGTGGCGACGGTCAGCGGAATCAGGAACTTGGCAGAGGTGGCGCCCAGCGCCAGCGCGCCGACATTGCAGGTGATCGTCTGGCCAGCCTTGGCGCAGCCGACCGGCAAGGTGCCGATGGTGAAATCGCCGGGCACCGTCGTCTTCACGGTGACGCCGCTGGCGTCCTGCGTGCCGCTATTGACGGCCCACAGATTCAGGCTGACCGCCTCGCCCTCCGTCAACGAGCTCAGGCCGCTGGCGTTCGACACCAGGGTTTGCCGGGCATCGAGGTCGGTGCCCGGCTTCACCGTGACGATGACCTGGCTGGGTCCGTTGTTGCCGTCTTCCGGATCGCCCGTCTGCAAGTCGCTCGATGCCACCGACGCGCCATTGGTGATGGTGCCGGCGATGCTCTTGACGATGCGCCCGCCGATCGTGATGGGGGGAGCCTGCTGCCCGACGCCGATGGCCGCGCCGCTGTAGGTACAGGTCAGCACGGTGCCCGAACGGGCGCACGTCCAGCCCGTGCCTGACGCCGACGCGTAGGTAAAATCTGCGCTGGCCGGCAAGTTATACGTGACCTTGAATTGCGATGCGCTGTCCGGACCGGCATTTGCCACGTCCACCCGGTAGCCCACCGTTGCGCCGGCCGCTGCCGTACACGCGGCGGGGCAGCCGCTCAAGCCCGTCGTGCCGCTGGCGGCGACGCTCAGGTCCGCGCCCTTGATGACGGTGATCGTCTTGATCGAATCGTTGTTGAAACTGTTGCCGTCCGTGTCCACGTTGACAAAGGACACGCTGGCCTTGGTCACCACGGCAGACGCCGCCGCGCCCGTGCCGCTGAAATTGACCGTCCAGTTCGCGGTCTTGCCCAGTCCGTTGCGCGTGCAAGTGAGCAATTGCGGACTGGCGGCCAGATTGAAGGCGCAGCCGGCCGGCGCCGTGCCCGACGCAAAATTCACATTGGCCGGCAGTTCCACCGCCAGGCGCACGGTGCCCGTCGCATCGACCAGGTCCTCATTGTTCGTCACCACCACCGAAAAGCTGGCCTTGCCGCCGCGCGGCACGGGGTCCGGCGCTTGCAGATAGGCGGAAACGGACAAGTCGATTGCCGCCGCCGACGCCGTTCCCGCCGCGCCAAGGGTGCAGCAACAGGCGATCAGCCATAACAAGTGCTGCAGGAGGCCGCGCGACCCTCCCCGCTTGCAGGAGATCAGACAGGAAAAGATCGTGCGCAAAAAGGAGGACATAGGCATGGCAGTCGTCAGGGGGTTGTGCGGTGTGCTGCAACGGCACTTCCGGCCCAGAAAAAACAGCGAACGGCCTGTTTTTTCACCCTGCGGACATGGCAAGGCGGCACGAAAGTCAACAAATACTCAATGTGTAATTTATGACAACATTGATAATTTGCGACATTTTGGTGCATTTTTTAATGCATTACAAGCAATTTAAGTATCAAATAATTAATTAATTGAAATTAGCAAGGAAATACAAAAAACCCGCAAATGCACCTGCCTTCATGTCAATTTATGTGTCTATTTTGTTATTTTTTTTAAATTGGTACTAAGTCAGGATTTTCGTCGTCCAGCCCGGCAGAGGACGAAAAAAGAGGAGAAAAGCGTCAATTTCGGTCTATACGTCACTATGTACGGTATCGGACATATCAAAAAGGAAAGTGTTAGCCATGTGACACTAAAAATAATTGAAATGACAATGTTTATTGGTATCACAGGCGCTGCACGGCAAAAAACGCAAAAAAATTCCATGTGGAAATTTTTTATACGCAGCAACGTGAAAAGAAAGTTGTAAAAATACAACAAGAAGATCGGCAGCGCGCCGCCGCGGACAGGGGAAAAGCGGGGATGTTTCAAGAAAAGCGGCACGGGGGAGACTGCCCCGCCAGCATCCTGGCAAACACCGCGGATGCGGCGGTATCGGGCAGGCAGCGGCAGGCGCCTGCCATGCCCGGCCCCGGGACCGGGCGCTAGTCCCGGCCGATGCAGACATCCGCTGCCGGGGCCAGCGCTAAGGGCGGGCTCCCGCGGACCAGCCGCCGCCCATGGCCCGGTACAGGTCGACCGAGGCGACGAGGATGCGCGTCTTCAGCTGCAGCAAGCCCACGTCGGCGCTGTACAGGGTGCGCTGGGCGTCCAGTTCTTCCAGGTACGAAGCGTAGCCATTGCGGTAGCGGTTGTGCGCGATGCGCAGGGTATCTTCCGCCGTAGCGCGGCGCGCGTCGTTTTCCACGGCTTGCTGCTTGAGCCGGTAGATGGCGCCCAGGCTGTTCTCCGTTTCCGCGAAGGCGTTGCGCACCACGTTTTCATACGTGTACGCGAGCTGGTCGCGCTGCGCGCCGGCCGCATCGGTCTGCGCCTGCACGCGCCCGCCGTCGAACAGGGGACCGGCCGCCAGCGCCGTCAGCCGCCACAGGGCCGTGGGCGCATGCAGGAAATCCGTCAGCGTCGTGGCTTGCCCGCCGCCCACGGCCGTCAGCTTGAACGAGGGCAGCAGCTGGTCGCGCGTGGCGGCCAGGCTGGCATTGGCGGCCGCCAGGTTGTGTTCCGCGCGCGCGATGTCGGGCCGCCGGCGCAGCAATTCCGACGGCAGGCCGGCAGGCACGCCAGGCGCCGCCAGGTCGGCCAGCGGCAAGCCGCGCGCGATGGGACCGGGATTGCCGCCGACGAGGACGGCCAGCGCGTTTTCCTGTTCAAAGATCTGCCGCTGCAGCTGCGGCACCTGCTCGGCCGCCGCATGGTATTCCGATTGCGCCTGCAGCCATTCCAGCCGCGAGCTGTAGCCCACCTCGAACTGCTTGCGCGCCAGCTCGCGCGACTGTTCGCGCAGCTGCAGGGTCGATTGCGCCAGCGCCAGCTGCGCGTCCAGGCCCCGCAGATTCAGATACGCCGTGGCCACGCTGGCGGCGATCGACAGGGCGGCCGCGTCGAGGCTGGCCTGTTCGGCGCGGTAGCTCTCGCCCGCCGCGTCGCTCAGGCTGGCCAGCCGGCCCCACACGTCGATTTCATAGCTGGCCTGCAGTTCGGCCTGGAAGACATTCGTCACATACGGCTTGCCGCTGGAGGCCAGGGTGCGCGTGCGCGTGGGCGAACCGTCGAAGGCCAGGCTGGGTGCGCGGTTCGCATCGGCCTGCGCCAGCCGCGCGCGGTATTCCTGCACGCGGGCGCGCGCCACGCGCAAGTCGCCATTGCGCGCCAGCGCCTCGCCCACCAGGTCGCTCAGCACGGGGTCGCCGAAGGCCTGCCACCACAGCTGCTCCACCTGCGCGCCACCCGCCGCAGGCGCGCCGGC
>NZ_WFLL01000003.1:0-213563 GCF_009208755.1 Janthinobacterium sp. FT14W
AAGGACCGTAGCGTGGCGGAATGTCGCGCCAAGGGGCGCCTGTGCGCAAGCGCCATAGGATGCCATTGATCACGTGCCGATGCTCGACATACACGTGACCGTGATGGGGATTGGACGGCAGATGGGGTGCAAGTTTGCGCCACTGCTTTTCAGTAAGGTCAGTTCGGCTCATCGTCCTATGACCATTCAACCCTAATTAAGTTCAGTCAGACAGACCCTAGCGCCGTCCCGGTCCCGGACGCTTCTCGGAAAAGAATTCCTGGCGCAGGAAGGCCATCAGTTCGGCCGTGTCTTCCACGCGGGCGCTGAGGTTGACGTTGCGGCCCAAACGCCGCGATTCCCACACGAAGTCGCCTGGCTTCTCGGCACGGATCAGCTGGATCATCTTCTTGATGATGGCCGTTTCGATATCGGGCTCGTTGCCCAGCTCCACTTTTTCCTGCTTCAGCCAATTGCGCTTGAAGTTGCCGTTCCAGCCCTTGAACTTGACTTCGGCACTGAACGAGGTCTGGTTGACGATGGAAAACACGCCGCCCGAATCCTCGCGGTCGCTGCCGGAATTGCGTCCTTGCGCGCCGGCGATATTCGCCCTGGCCACGCGCATGGCGCGGT
This sequence comes from Janthinobacterium sp. FT14W, assembly GCF_009208755.1. Taxonomy (NCBI): domain Bacteria; kingdom Pseudomonadati; phylum Pseudomonadota; class Betaproteobacteria; order Burkholderiales; family Oxalobacteraceae; genus Janthinobacterium; species Janthinobacterium sp. FT14W. The sequence continues at coordinate 613 of NZ_WFLL01000003.1, forward strand.
CGTTTTCGCTTTCCTCGGCCGGCGGCGCGGGATTCTGCGCCTCGCGCTGCTTGCGGCGCTGTTCGATCATCGAACTCATGTCTTCGGCCGGCGGCGGCGGCAACGGCACTTTCGACACCAGCGGCGGCGTGAACGTTTCCAGTTTCGGCTTGTCGCGCGGCACATCCTTCGTCACCACGCGCTTGCTGGGCGCCGGCGGCGGTTTCACCTTGGCAACTTTCGTGTCCTTTGGTTTCGGCGTGGGTTTCGGCTGCGGCTTCGGTTGCGGCTTGTCCTTCAGCGGCGCGATATATACCATCGCACTTTCCTTCTTCGGCGGCGGAATCTTTTCGATCTTGTCGCTGCGTAACAGGACATACGCGGCGAGCAGCACGTGCAACAAGACGGACACGCCCAGCGCAACCTTGCGCGTGGTGCTGGTCCTGGACCCGTAGGCCGGTGGTGGCTGGATCAATTGACCGCACGTGGGGCAATAATCGGAGTCTGCAGCCATCAAATGGGTCGTGTCATGCAAAATGAATCGTGCTTTCTGTGTAGCGACAAAAGTAATCTTACAGGGCAGCCATAGTGCCAGAGTCCCTTGCTTTTGGGAACACTTCCTGTACATTTCCAACCCGAAGCGTACAGGATAGCGGTATTCCTTGCAGCCCAAGCTAGGGTACCCGAGCCGCCTCTTGACGGTTGTTACCGTATGTATCACTCCCCATACAAAACCGGCGCCGCATTCACGCAGGAATGGGGCGCCGGTCACGGGTCAGCCAGGTGCTCAGGCCTTGCCGTCGAGTGCCACCAGTTGCTCGTCCGTCAATGGACCCGTACCGCTGTACTTGTCCAGGAACAAATAGATGACGGGCGTGATAAACAGGGTTATCACTTGCGAAAACAATAATCCGCCCACCACGGCCAGGCCCAGCGGCTGGCGCAGCTCGGCGCCGGCACCCAGGCCCAGGGCGATCGGCAAGGCACCCATCAGGGCCGCCGCCGACGTCATCATGATGGGACGGAAACGCAGGATACAGGCCTGGCGGATGGCCTCGGGCGGGCTCATGCCTTCATTGCGCTGCGCATGCAGGGCAAAGTCGATCATCATGATGGCGTTTTTCTTGACGATACCGATCAGCATCAAAATACCGATGATGGCAATCATCGTCAGGTCCATGCCGAACAGGCGCAAGGTCAATAGCGCCCCCACGGCCGCCGACGGCAAGCCGGCCAGGATGGTCAGCGGGTGGATATAGCTTTCATACAGCACACCGAGCAGCACATAGATCACGGCCAGCGCGGCGATGATGAGGATGATCTGGCTCGACTGCGAATCCTGGAACACGGCCGCATCGCCGCCGTAGCGCGTGATGATGGAAGCCGGCAAGCTCATTTCCTTGCCCATCACGTCGATCTTGCCCGTGGCGATGCCCAGCGGCACGTCCGGCGCCAGGTTGAAGGCGATCGTCACGGCCTGCAGCTGCCCCTGGTGGTTGACGGCCGTGGGACCGATCGTGCGTTCCACATAGGCAATACTGGACAGTTTCACCAGCTCGCCCGACTTGCTGCGCACGGACACGCGCGTGAGCGCATCGTCATACTGGCGGTCCGGCGTGGCCGCTTCCAGGATCACGTAATAGCTGGCTGCCGAGGAATAGATGGTCGACACTTGCCGCTCGCCAAAGGCGCTGTACAGGGCCGTGCGGATGTCGGACATTTGCACGCCCAGCAGATTGGCCTTGTCGCGGTCGATCCGGAGCGATGCCTGCAAGCCCTTGATCTGGGAATCGCTGGTGACGTCGCGGAAGGCCGGGTCGGCACGCATGCCTGCAATAAATTTTTCCGCCCAGTCATTCAAGGCATCGGGACTGACGCTTTGCAAGGTGTACTGGTAACGGCTCTTGCTCTGGCGCCCGCCCAGCTGCAAGTTTTGCACGGGACGGAAATACACGGCCATGCCGGGCACGGCACTCGTTGCGCGGCGCAGGTTTTCCAGCACCACGGGCATTTTCGGCCGTTCGCTGCGCGGTTTCAGCACCATGAACATGCGGCCCGTGTTGCCCCCGCCGACGAACGAAGTCACATCCTGCACGCTGGGGTCCGCCTTGAGCACGGCTGCCACGCGGGCTTGCAAATCCTGCAATGCCGCCGAGGAAATATCTTCCGACGCTTCCGTATTCACCTGGATCTGGCCCAGGTCTTCCTCGGGGAAGAAGCCTTTCGGTATCGTCGCGTACAGCAACACCGTCAGCGCGAAAGTACACACGGCAATGAACAGCACCACGTTGCGGTGCGCCAGGGCCTTGTCGAGCAAATGCACGTAGCCGTTGCGCAATTTCGTGAAACCCGCCTCGAAGTGGCGGCCGATGAAGGACTTTTCGCCATGCGTGGGGTCGTTGTCATTGTGCTCGCGCGAATCGGCCGGCAGGAAGCGGCTGGCCAGCATCGGCACCAGGGTCAGCGACACGATGGCCGACACCAGGATGGAGAGCGAGACGACGACGGCAAACTCGTGGAACAGCAAGCCGATCACGCCCGGCATGAAGAAGATGGGGATGAACACGGCCACCAGCGAGACGGAAATCGAGATGATGGTAAAGCCCATTTCCTTGGCGCCCACCAGGGCCGCCTGGATCGGTTTCTTGCCCATTTCGATATGCCGCACGATGTTTTCCAGCACCACGATGGCATCGTCGACCACCAGGCCCACGGCCAGGGTGATGCCCAACAGGGAAACGTTGTCGAGGCTATAGCCGAGCCAGTACAGCAGGGCCAGCGCGCCGAGCAGGGAAATGGGCATGGTGACGGCCGGAATGAAGGTGGCCGCCGCGCGGTGCAGGAACAGGAAGATCACCAGTACCACGAGGATCACGGTCAGGGCCAGGGTCAGGTTGACGTCGTGAATGGCTTCGCGGATCGAGACGGAACGGTCGTTGACCAGGCTGATCTGGATGGAAGCAGGCAATTGCGCCTTGAAACCGGGCAAGAGTTTGCGCACGGCGTCGACCACTTGCACCGTGTTCGCATCCGGTTGGCGCTGCACCAGCAAGGTGATCGAGCGCTCGCCATTGAAACTGCCCGCCGTCTTGGTCGACTGGAAACTGTCTTCCACCTGGGCCACTTCCTTCAGGCGCACGGGCTGGCCATTGCGCGTGGCGACGATGAGCTCGGCAAAATCGGCCGCCTTCATCATTTGCGGGTTGCCCTGGATGGTCAGAGTCTGGCTGGGGCCGTCGAGGATGCCCAGCGGCGAATTCGTGTTCGACGCGCGCAGCGCGGTGGCCAGCTCGTCCATGGTCAGGTTGCGCGCGTTCATCAGGTCGGCACGGGCACGCACGCGCACGGCGAAGCGTTTCTGGCCATTCACGCTGACCTGGGCCACGCCAGGCAAGGTCGACAGGCTGGGCGCGATCAGGTTTTCCGCATAATCATTCAGGTCCGACAAGTTCAGCGATGGCGAAGTCATCTGGATGAACAGCACGGGCGCATCGGCCGGATTGACTTTGCGGTAGGACGGCAAGTCCGTCATTTCCGTGGGCAACTGGCGCTGCGCGCGCAGCAGCGCCGCCTGCACGTCGACGGCGGCCTCGTTGACATTGATGCTGGCGTCAAACTCCAGGGTCAGCGAAGTATTGCCCAGCGTACTCGTGGAGGTGATCAGGCTCAGGCCCGCGATGGTAGAAAACTGCTTTTCCAGCGGCAAGGCAACGGAAGACGCCATGGTATCGGGGCTGGCGCCGGCCAGGTCGGCGCTGACATTGATGACGGGCGTGTTATAGCTCGGCAAGGCTGCCACGGGAATGTGGCCATACGCCAGCACGCCGGCCAGGATGATGCTCAAGGACAACAGCACCACCATGACGGGGCGGCGAATGCTCAGTTCGGACAGGTTCATGCTGGCTTGCCTTGCGGTGCGACGGCGCCATCGGCGGCCTTGTGTTTGTCCGCCAGGCGCACCTTGCCGCCCGGACGCAGGTTCTGCTTGCCGTCGACGATGACTTTTTCATCGCCGTTCAAGCCCGTGACGACGGCATTCGGGCCGAACGCATACACGCGGGCAATCTTGCGCACCTTGGCCGTGTTGTCGGGCTCCATCGAATACACGAAGATGCCCGTGGTATTGGTGATAATGGCGTTTTGTGGGATGACCAGCGCATCCTTGAGCGTGCGCACGGTCAGCTGCGTATTCACATACTGGCCGGGCCACAGGTCGGTGCTGCCGTTATTGAAACGGGCTTTGACCTTGATCACACCCGTGGCGGGATCGACGGCATTGTCGATGAAGTTCAGTTTGCCTTCGAGCTGCTTGCCGCCCGCGTCGGACAGCAAGGCCGTGACGGGCACGTCGCCCGCTTTCTGCGCCGCCAGCAAGCCTGACAGACTGCTTTCAGGCAAGGTGAACGACACGTCGATGGGATCGAGCTGGGTAATGCTGGTCAGGGACGTGGTCGGCTGCACCAGGCTGCCCGCGTAGACATTGATCGCGCCCACGCGGCCGCCCTGCGGCGCGCGCAGGACGGTGTAGCTGGAGTCGACCTGGGCGGCGCGCAAGGCGGCCTGGTCTGCGGCCAGCAAGGCGCGGGCCGCGTCCAGCTGGCTTTGCAGGGTATCGACGGCGCCCTGGGCGATGAAATTCTTGCTCAGCAAATCCTGGCTGCGCTTGAGCTGGCGCTCGAAGTCCTGCACCGAGGCACGGTCGCGCAAGACCTGCGCCTGCGCCTTGTCCGCATTCGCATGCTCGCTGCGCGCATCGAGCGTGAACATCAGCTCGCCCTGCTTGACGAACTGGCCTTCGCGGATATGCACCTTGGTAATCGTGCTGGTCGTCTGCGGATGCAGGTCGACGCTGCTGATCGGCATCACGCTGCCATTGGCTTGCAGCACCATCGGCACATCCTGGCGCAGCGGCGCAACCACGCTCACCGTGGTCGGCGCCTGTCCGCCCTTGCCCCCTTTGCCGTCCTGGCCGCCGGCAGCTGCGCCGGACTGATGGTTGAAATACCAGATGCCGCCACCGATACACAGGGCCGCACCCACGAGGATTGCCAGACTAGTCTTTTTCATTGTTCTGTCACGCTGTTGCAGCGCAGGGCTGCAGGTTGAATGTAGTTGCCAGGGGGCATAAAAGCACAATATTGTCGCACGGAAATGCCTACTTTCCAGCGTAATACTCTGGCACGATGAGGGTGACTTCCAGTCCGCCGTCGGCATGATTGGCCAGCAAGACCGTGGCGCCATGCTGCTCGGCGATATTGCGCGCGATGGTCAGGCCCAGGCCCGTGCCGCCCGATTCGCGCGAACGCGATGTCTCGATGCGGTAAAACGGTTCGAACACTTTCGCCAGTTGATCCGGCGCAATACCCGGCCCGCCATCGCGGATGCGGATGCGTGCCGCGCCCGCGATGCGCTCGACGGTCACCTGCGCATACAGGCCATATTTGACGGCATTGTCGATCAGGTTCACGAGGCAGCGCCGCATGGCGATGGGACGGGCCATCAAGGCCATGCCGGCCTGCCCGCCCAGGGTAACTTTTTGGCCGGCATCGGCCGCGTCGGAGCAGACGCTGTCGAGCAGGGAATCGAGATCGAGCGCCTGCATCGCCTCCGTGCTGTCCATCGAACGGGCCAGATCCAGCCCTTCCTTGACCATGCTCTGCATGGCCGACAAATCGCCCACCAGGCGGTCATACAATTCCGTGTCAGCCACTTTTTCCAGGCGCAGGCGCAAGCGCGTCAGCGGCGTTTGCAAATCGTGCGTGATGGCGGCCAGCATTTGCGTGCGCTGGGAAATATGCTGGCGGATGCGCGCCTGCATGGCATTGAAGGCGGCGCTGGCCTGGCGGATTTCGCTGGCCCCGGACAGGGTCAGCGGCGGATGGTTGATGTCGTTGCCCAGGTCTTTCGCCGCCTGCGCCAGCTGCTTGAGCGGGCGCATGGTCATGCGCGTGACCAGGTAGGCGAGGATGGCAATGCTGATCAGGAAAGGCAGCAAGGTCATCCAGTCGTTGTGTTCATTGAACGAGGGCTGCTGGCGTGGCGGCAAGACCATCAGGCGCAGCACGTGGCCGTCCTGCATGCGCACGTCGAGGTTTTCGCACGTGCCGCCCCACGGCTTGGCGGCAAACATGCCCGGCGACTGGCGCGGCTTGATGCAGGCGGCGGGACGCTCGGCCAGCGCGCTGACCTTGAAACCTTCGCCCAGCTTGGCTTGCAGGGCCGTGGAAAATTCCGTCGGCGCGCCGGGCGTATGTTCCGTCTCGGGACGCAGCTCCAGGCGCACGCTGCCCTTGTTGGCCACTTTCAGGTAGGCGGCGCGCGACGCCAGCGGCACCACGTCGGCCGCCATCACCAGCTGCTCGGCCCGTTCAACGGCATGGTAGTCGCGGTATTGCTCGATGGCGCGCTGGCGTTCGCCCACGGCCAGCCACTGCGTCAGCGCCGCAGAAGCAACGATGCCGATCAGCAAAAACATGAAGACGCGGCCCGTCATCGACCCCAGGAAGGCCTTCACGCGTGGGGCTCCACATTGACCTGCCCGGCCAGCACGTAGCCGCCGTTGCGCACGGTTTTGATGATTTGCGGCAAGCGCGCATCTTCACCGAGCTTTTGCCGCAGGCGGCTGATCTGGATATCGATCGAGCGGTCGAACGGGTCGGCGTCGCGCCCCTGCGTCAGGTTCAGCAGCTGGTCGCGGTTGAGCACGCGGTTCGGGTGTTCCAGGAACACGCGCAGCAAGCGGAATTCCGCCCCCGACAGCATGATCACCAGGCCGCTGGGATTGAGCAGATGGCGGGCCGTCAAGTCCAGGGTCCAGCCGGAAAAGCGGATTTGCTGCGCCTTGTCCGACGGTACGTTCGATGGCATGGCATGGCTGCGGCGCAAGACGCTGCGTATGCGCGCCAGCAATTCGCGGGGCTCGAACGGTTTCGGCAAATAATCGTCGGCGCCCATTTCCAGGCCCAGGATGCGATCCAGCGGCTCATTGCGCGCCGTCAGCATGATCACGGGCACCGTCGATTGGGCGCGCAGCTTGCGGCACAAGGTCAGGCCGTCGTCGCCAGGCAGGTTCAAATCGAGCACGATCAGGTCGGGCCGCGTTTCATCGAGGATTTTCCACATGGCCGTGCCATCTGCCGCGCCCAGGGTGCGGTAGGCGTTCGTTTCCAGGTAATCCGCCAGCAAGCTGCGGATATCGCGGTCATCGTCGACGATGAGAATTGTAGAAGTGGGTTCCATGGTACGAATTATCCCCACTTCCCCCGCCCTTGCACAACGCATTTGTATCGTCTTGTATATAGGAGACCCGAAGAAACATATAGATACAAACTGTCTGGCAGCGGACACTTCGGGGAAACATGGCGCGTCCAACATGGATTCATGTGCAGCAACATGTACATCCCTCATCTTTTACAAAGTTTACAAAGGAATCCAGATGAACGCCTCAATGACAACCTTGCGCAAGAATTTGATCATCGCCATGAGCGTACTCGGCATGGGTGCGGCATCGCTGACCGTCCACGCCCAGGAAGCGGCCGCCAGCGCGCCTGCCGCCAGTACCAAGATGCAACACGATGGCCAGCACCGCGGCGGCAATCCTGCCGAACGCATGGCCAAGTACCAGGCCCGCCTGCACGACAAGCTGAAGCTGACCGCCGCACAGGAACCGGCCTGGGCCACATTCACGGCCGCCAATGCGCCGAAAAAGCCCATGGGCGACTGGAAAGCCAAGCGCGAAGCGTTTGCGAAGCTGTCGGCGCCGGAACGCATGGAACAATGGATCGCCATGTCGAAGGAACGTATTGCCAGCCAGGAAAGCCGCCTGGCCGCGCTGAAAACCTTCTACGCCGTGCTGACGCCGGAGCAAAAGAAAGTGTTTGACGACAGCGTTCCTGGCGGCAAGCACGGCGGTATGCGCGGCCATCGCGGTGGCCACCATGGCATGCAGCAGGCGCCGAAAGCCGGCTAAGTTTTCGCTGGCGTAGAAACAGAAAAAGCCTGCGATGCAGGCTTTTTCTTATTGACAAGACAAGTGACCGCTTACTGCCCGTCGAGCTTGCGCAATGAGGTCAGGAAGGTCGCCGCATTCTGGAAGCCGATCACGCGCGACTGGGGAATTTCCTGTCCTTGCTGGTTGAACATGATGATGCCTGGCGGGCCGAACAGCTGAAAACGTTTCAGCATGGCCTTGTCGTCCCCATCATTGGCCGTCACGTCCACTTGCAGCAGCACGGCTTGCCCCATCTTCTCGCGCACGGCGGGATCGACAAAGGTCAGTTTTTCCATTTCGATGCAGGATACGCACCAGTCCGCGTAAAAGTCCAGCAAGGCTGGCTTGCCATTGAGCTGGGCCAGCGCCGCATCGAGCTGCGCCACGGTCTTGACGCGCGTAAACGCTTGCGCGTGCACCTGGCCACCGCCCAGGTGCGCCAGCGGCGCCAGCGGGTCGCGGCCACCGCTGGCCACGCCGACCAGCTGCAGCACGCCCAGCACGGCAAACACGAGGCCGAAGGCCTTGGCGACCCAGGCGTTGTTCGCGCCGCTCTTGCCCACCAGCAAATACATGCCGTAGCCGACGAACAGGACCGTCCAGCCCAGCATCTGCACGGCGCCCGGCAGCACGGGCGAGACCAGCCACCAGGCCACGCCCAGCAGCAGCACGCCGAAGAAGCGCTTGACGGCATCCATCCAGGCGCCGGCGCGCGGCAGCAAGGTGCCGGCCGACACGCCCACCAGGATCAGGGGCACGCTCATGCCCACGGCCATGGCGAACAGGGCGCTGCCGCCGATGACGACGTCGCGCGTCTGGCTGATGTACAGCAAGGCGCCGGCCAGCGGCGCGGCCACGCACGGTCCCACGATCAGGGCGGAAATAGCGCCCATGACGAACACGCCCGCCAGGCGGCCCGACGATTGCTGGTTCGACACGGACGTCAGCTTGCCTTGCAGGAAGGCCGGCACTTGCAGCTCATAAAAGCCGAACATCGACAGCGACAGGCCCGCCATCAGCAGGGCAAAGAAACCCAGCACCCACGGATTTTGCAGCTTGGCCGCCAGGCCTTCGCCGGCCAGGCCGGCCGCCACGCCCAGCGCCGTGTAGACGATGGCCATGCCGAGCGCATACGTCAGCGACAGCAGCAAGCCGCGCGAACGGCTGACCTTGGCGCCATCGCCGACGATGATCGACGACAGGATGGGTACCATCGGCAGCACGCACGGCGTGAATGCCAGCCCCAGGCCCAGCAGCATGAACAGGGGCACGATGACGAGCAGCTTGCCGCCTTTCAGCGCCGATTCGATCTTGCCCATCTCGTTCTGCGCCGGCGCCGGCTTGGCCGCCACGGGGGCAGCGGCGACAGGATCGGGGGTACTGGTGATATCGGCACTGGCGATGCTCATCACGGATACGCCAGGCGAGGCCTGCGCCTGCGGGCCGTTGACGGCCGCCGTGTCGACTGCCGGTGCGGCCGGCAAGGCGAACTTCGATGGCAGGCCGGCACCGGGCGCCACGCTCTGGCCGCCGCCACCGCCCACCAGCTGGGCCGTCGCATCCTGCGGCGCATAGCACAGGCCCTTGTCGGAACAGCCCTGGCCCGTCGCCTTCAGGGTAAAGGCGCCGGCCGCTTCCACGGGTATCGTGATGGTCAGGGTCTTGCGGAACGTTTCCACATTCTTCTGGAAGGTGTCGTCGAACTTGACTTTGCCAGCCGGATACACGGGGGTACCCAGCCTGGCGCCCACGGCGTCGAATTTGAAGCGCTCGTGATACATATAGTAGCCATCGGCGATCACGTAGGTGACGGCGATGGTGGACGGGTCCTGCATGCGGGCTGAAAATTTAAAAGCCAGCTCGGGATCGAGGAATTCATCGTCGGCGCGGGCATGGCCGGCGCCAAAAATGGCAATCAGCAGGAAGCAGCAGGCGGCAAACCAGGTGAGCAAGGGATGGCGTGGCGCGGCGCGCGCGGTGGCGCTGGAGGGGAAACGGGACATGAACTACCTTTTCGACCATTCGACAGAGGACGCGCGGAGCAGGCAGCGCTTGTGCCGGGCCGGCGCGAAAGGAGAATAGTACACTGCAGTAAGAATAGCTGCAGCAGAAAACAAAAAAGCCAGGCTAGGCCTGGCTTTCCTTGATGCGGATGCCGCTACTGGGATTACTCGCCAGCAACTTCAACTGCTTCGGTCGTATCTGGACGATCCATCAGTTCAACGAACGCCATAGGAGCGTTATCGCCGACGCGGAAACCCATTTTCAGGATACGCACATAACCACCGTTACGGTTGGCGAAACGTGGGCCCAGTTCAGCGAACAGTTTGACGACCATTTCACGGTCGCGCAGGCGGTTGAAGGCCAGACGCTTGTTTGCCAGGGAGTCGGTTTTGCCCAGGGTCAGAATTGGCTCGACAACGCGGCGCAGTTCTTTTGCTTTTGGCAGGGTGGTTTTGATCGCTTCGTGACGCAGCAGCGATACTGTCATGTTGCGCAGCATTGCCAGACGGTGGGACGAGGTACGATTCAGTTTACGGAGGCCGTGACCGTGACGCATGATAAATCCTTTCGGTGAGTGTTTAAATTCCAGTTCTTCGATCAGCTGATCGGGAAACCCCTGACAGCCGCGGACCGGTTTGGTACTACAAAATAAAAGCCTGGGACACCTGTCCCAGGCAGTTTGCTACAACTACGAATTACTTTTCCAGGCCGGCAGGCGGCCAGTTTTCCAGCTTCATGCCCAAGGTCAAGCCGCGCGATGCCAGCACTTCCTTGATTTCGTTCAGGGACTTGCGGCCCAGGTTTGGCGTTTTCAGCAGTTCGTTTTCCGAACGTTGGATCAGGTCGCCGATGTAGTAGATGTTTTCCGCTTTCAGGCAGTTCGCCGAACGCACGGTCAACTCCAGGTCGTCGACTGGACGCAACAGGATAGGATCGACCAGCGGAGCGCGCGATGGCGCTTCGGCGGCGGCTTCCGTGCCTTCCAGGGCAGCGAACACATTCAACTGGTCCACCAGGACGCGGGCCGACTGGCGGATCGCTTCTTCCGGCGAGATCACGCCGTTGGTTTCGATGTTGATGATCAGCTTGTCCAGGTCGGTACGCTGTTCCACGCGGGCCGATTCAACGAAGTACGATACACGGCGCACTGGCGAGAACGACGCATCCAGGATGATGCGGCCGATGGTCTTGTTCGTGTCTTCCGACAGGCGACGCACGTTACCAGGAACGTAGCCGCGGCCTTTTTCAACCTTGATCTGCATGTCCAGCTTGCCACCAGCGGTCAGGTGGGCGATCACGTGGTCAGGGTTGATCAGTTCGACGTCATGCGGCAGGTCGATATCGGAGGCCAGGATCGCGCCTTCGCCTTCTTTTTTCAGGGTCAGGGTTACCGAATCGCGGTTGTGGACTTTGAAAACCACACCCTTCAAGTTCAGCAACAGATCGACGACGTCTTCTTGCACGCCATCGAGGGAGGAATATTCGTGGACGACGCCAGCGATCGTCACTTCGGTCGGCGCGTAGCCTACCATCGACGACAGCAGAACGCGGCGCAACGCGTTACCCAATGTGTGGCCATAGCCGCGCTCGAACGGTTCCATCACGACCTTGGCGTGACCTGCACCGAGAGCTTCAACATCGATAATACGTGGCTTCAACAAACTGTTTTGCATGAAATGTCCTTTTCAATACCCTCGGCTCATTACACCGATAAGGCTGATGGCATTAGTAAAACGCCCACCCGAAAGAAAACGAGTGGGCGGTGATGGTGCTAACTACTATTAACGCGAGTACAGCTCGACGATCAGCGATTCGTTGACGTCGTTAGCGATTTCGTTACGCTCTGGCAGGGACTTGAAGGTACCTTCCATTTTCTTGGCATCAACCGAAACCCAGCTAGGCATACCAACTTGTTCAGCCAGCGACAGTGCTTCAACGATACGCACTTGCTTTTTCGATTTTTCACGAACAGCGATGATGTCACCAACTTTAACTGCGTACGAAGCGATGTTCACAACGATACCGTTCACGGTGAACGCTTTGTGGCTGACCAGTTGACGCGCTTCAGCGCGGGTCGAGCCAAAGCCCATGCGGTAGCAAACGTTGTCCAGACGGGTTTCCAGCAACTTCAACAGCGTTTCGCCGGTGTTGCCTTTACGACGGTCTGCTTCAGCGAAGTAGCGGCGGAATTGACGTTCCAGCACGCCGTACATGCGCTTGACTTTTTGCTTTTCGCGCAGTTGGTTACCGTAGTCCGAGGTGCGGGCGCCGGATTTGACACCGTGCTGGCCTGGTTTGACGTCCAGTTTGCACTTGCTGTCCAGCGAGCGACGTGCGCTCTTCAGGAACAGGTCTGTACCTTCACGGCGGGAAAGTTTTGCTTTAGGTCCGATATAACGTGCCACGATACTTCCTTTTTTTAAATGATAACGCCCCAGCCACATGCATGATCAAACACACTGATGCGGTTAGGCGCTAGTCTGATTTGGTTTCAATCAGACGGTGGCTGAAAACGAAAAACCCGTCAAACAGGATTTGACAGGCAAGAACAGCCGGGCAGTATAACCGTTTCCGGCTCCCTGCTCCAGCGTTTTCACACAACTGTACTGAGTTACAACAGACAGCAAAGCAGCTGGCGCCGAAGCGCCCTCTGCAACACTATCTTAGATACGACGACGTTTCGGTGGACGGCAACCGTTGTGCGGTACCGGCGTCACGTCCTGGATCTCGGTGATCTTGATGCCCAGGTTGTTCAGCGCGCGAACGGCGGATTCACGACCAGGACCTGGGCCCTTGATACGTACTTCCAGGTTCTTCACGCCACACTCAACAGCCACTTTACCAGCGGCTTCCGCGGCGACCTGCGCTGCGAATGGGGTCGATTTACGCGAACCCTTGAAGCCAGCACCGCCGGAGGTAGCCCACGACAAGGCATTGCCTTGACGATCGGTGATGGTAATGATGGTGTTATTGAACGAAGCGTGGACATGTGCGATGCCTTCAGCGACGTTCTTTTTAACTTTTTTACGCACGCGTGCTGATGCGGCGTTATTTTGCGACTTAGCCATAATTATTCCCTAGCGGATTATTTTTTCAGCGATTGAGCGGCTTTACGCGGTCCCTTGCGGGTACGTGCGTTCGTACGCGTACGCTGGCCACGGCAAGGCAGACCCTTACGATGACGCATGCCGCGGTAGCAACCCAGATCCATCAAACGCTTGATGTTCATGGACAGTTCACGACGCAGATCGCCTTCGACGATGAATTTACCTACTTCATCGCGCAGTTTTTCCAGTTCGCTGTCATCCAGATCTTTGATCTTTTTGTTGGTTGCTACACCGGTCGATGCACAGATTTTCTCTGCGCGTGGACGGCCCACACCGTAGATGGCTGTCAGGCCGATAACGGTATGCTGATGATTTGGGATATTAACCCCTGCAATACGTGCCATTTGTTATTCCTCGATTAACCTTGACGCTGCTTGTGACGTGGTTCCACGCAGATTACGCGGACTACGCCTTTGCGCTTGATGATCTTGCAGTTGCGGCAGATCCGCTTGACTGATGCGAGAACTTTCATTTTGGGGCTCTTTCTTTCGCTTCTTTGGTTTGATTCACTGTGTTACTTGGTACGGAACACAATGCGGGCTCGGCTCAGGTCGTACGGCGTTAACTCCACCGTCACCTTGTCTCCAGGGAGAATGCGAATATAGTTCATCCGCATTTTACCTGAAATATGCCCGAGCACCACGTGTCCGTTCTCCAGCTTCACTCGAAATGTTGCATTTGGGAGATTCTCAAGAATCTCGCCCTGCATCTGTATGACGTCGTCTTTTGCCATTCGGTATGTTTACCGCGCTTAACGCGTCGGAATTCCGCCCTTGAAATTTGCTTTGCGCAGCAGCGAATCATATTGCTGCGACATCACGTAGTTCTGTACTTGCGCCATGAAATCCATGGTGACAACTACAATAATCAATAAAGAAGTACCGCCGAAATAGAATGGTACTTTCCACTGGGCTTGCATAAATTCCGGCAATAAACACACCAGGGTGATGTAGACTGCGCCGGCAAGTGTCAAGCGTGTCAGGATCTTGTCGATGTAACGGGCTGTCTGTTCGCCTGGACGGATCCCGGGAATGAACGCACCGCTTTTCTTCAAGTTATCCGCTGTTTCCTTGCTGTTAAATACCAGCGCTGTATAGAAGAAACAGAAAAACACGATCGCCACTGCGTACAACAGCGCATGGATAGGCTCACCAGGCCCCATCGATGCTGCCAAATCTTTCAAGAACCGCACCGCAGGGTTAGCGTTGTCGGCGCCCTTTGAAAACCAGTCCACGATAGTGGCCGGGAACAAGATGATCGAAGAAGCAAAGATCGGCGGGATCACGCCGGCCATGTTCAGCTTCAACGGCAAATGGCTGGTTTGACCGCCATAAATCTTGTTGCCTACCTGGCGCTTCGCGTAGTTGACCAATATTTTGCGCTGACCACGTTCGACGAATACGACGAAGTACGTTACCAGTGCTACCAGGATCACGATGAAAATCGCGCTGAAGCTGCCGATCGAACCATTCGACACCTGAGTGAACAAGCCACCCAACGCCGACGGCAGACCTGCTGCAATCCCGGCAAAAATGATGATCGAGATGCCATTACCCAAACCACGCTCGGTAATTTGCTCACCCAACCACATCAAAAACATTGTTCCGGTCAACAAAGTGACGACCGTCACGAAGCGGAATGCAAGACCAGGTTCCAACACCAGACCAGCTTGCGACTCCAGTGCGACTGCAATGCCTAACGCTTGGAACAGTGCCAGGGCAACCGTGAAATACCGGGTGTACTGGGTGATCTTGCGACGACCTGCTTCGCCTTCTTTTTTCAACGCTTCCATCTGCGGTGACACGATCGACAGCAATTGCATGATGATCGAGGCCGAGATATAAGGCATGATACCCAGCGCAAACACTGTAAAACGAGACAAGGCACCGCCCGAGAACATGTTGAACATGCCCAGGACGCCGCCTTCGTGCTCCTTGAACAGCGAGGCTAATTGTGTCGGGTCAATCCCGGGAACCGGGACGTGAGCACCGATACGATAAACCACCAATGCGCCAAGCAAAAACCAGAGCCGTCCCCAAGGGAAACCGGCCGCTGCACTTTTAGCAAGTTGTGGATTAGTCGCCAATTTTCGCTCCGATCAAGCTGTTAGCGGTCAACTCAGGCTACCGAGCCGCCGGCTGCTTCGATGGCTGCTTTCGCGCCAGCGGACACTTTCAAGCCCTTCAAATTCACCGCTTTGGTGATTTCGCCGGACAAGATCACGCGCACGTCACGGGCCAACACGCCCAGAACGCCAGCTTGCTTCAAGACCAGAATGTCGACATCGCCAACAGCCAGGTTGTTCAGATCGGACAGGCGCACTTCAGCTTTGAAGGTTGCGTGCATCGATTTGAAACCGCGCTTAGGCAGACGGCGTTGCAGAGGCATCTGACCGCCTTCGAAACCGACTTTATGAAAGCCGCCCGAACGCGATTTCTGACCTTTGTGACCACGACCCGAGGTTTTACCCAGGCCGGAGCCGATACCGCGACCGACGCGACGCTTGTAGTGCTTAGCGCCTTCGGCTGGTGCAATAGTATTCAATTCCATGATTTGCTCCGTTCGTGTAAGCCCGAAGGCTTACCCGACAACTTTAACGAGATACGATACTTTATTGATCATGCCGCGTACGGATGGGGTGTCTTGCAACTCGGAAACCGAATTTACACGACGCAGACCCAGACCGCGCACGGTAGCGCGATGCGATTCGCGCGTACCGATCAAGCCCTTGACCAATTGCACTTTGACTGTGTTTGTCATTTTGTCCACCTTAAGCCAGAATGTCTTCGACCGACTTGCCGCGCTTGGCAGCGATATCGGAAGCAGTGCTCATTTTCGACAGGCCGTCCAGCGTAGCGCGTACCAGGTTGTATGGGTTGTTCGAACCGGTGGATTTCGCCACCACGTCCGTCACGCCCATCACTTCGAAGATAGCGCGCATTGCGCCACCAGCGATAACGCCAGTACCAGGCTTAGCTGGGTTCATCAGGACCTTGGAGGCGCCGTGACGACCAACAACCGTGTGATGCAAGGTACCGTTTTTGAGCGGCACTTTGATCAGGTTGCGACGGGCTTCTTCCATTGCCTTCTGCACGCCAACTGGCACTTCTTTCGATTTGCCCTTGCCCATGCCGACGCGGCCATCGCCATCACCAACTACGGTCAGCGCGGCGAAACCCATGATACGACCACCCTTGACCACTTTGGTCACGCGGTTGATCGCGATCATTTTTTCGCGCATGCCATCATCCGGCTTGTCGCTTTGCATTTTTGCTTGCATTTTTGCCATGATTGATCCTTAGAACTTCAGACCGGCTTCGCGTGCGGCTTCTGCCAACGCTTTCACACGGCCGTGGTAACGGAAACCGGAGCGGTCAAACGCAACTTCGGTAATCCCTGCTTTCAACGCTTTTTCAGCGACGCGCTTGCCGATCAAGGCTGCAGCAGCGGCATTGCCGCCTTTGCCGGATTGGCCTGCCAGTTCAGCGCGAACTTCCGCTTCAGCCGTCGAGGCCGAAACCAGGACTTTAGCGTCCGGGCTGATCAGGTTGGCGTAAATGTGCAGGTTGGTGCGATGCACCGACAAGCGATTTACTTTCAATTCCGCAATCTTGATGCGGGTTTGGCGTCCGCGGCGAAGCCGTGATTCTTTCTTATCCATCGTCAGCCCCTAATTACTTCTTCTTGGTTTCTTTAAGCTTAACCACTTCGTCCGCATAGCGAACGCCCTTGCCTTTATACGGCTCAGGAGCGCGGTAAGCACGAACTTCAGCGGCGACCTGGCCAACCTGTTGACGGTCGATACCTTTAATCAGGATCTCGGTCGGGGTTGGTGTTGCGCAGGTAACGCCGGCTGGCATGTCATGCACTACAGGGTGCGAGAAACCCAGGGACAGATTCAGCTTGTCGCCTTGAGCTTGCGCCTTGTAACCCACGCCTACCAGGTTCAGCTTTTTCTCGAAACCCTTGGTGACGCCAACAACCATGTTGTTGACCAGTGCGCGCAGCGTGCCGGACATGGCATTGGCTTCGCGGCTGTCGTTCGCCACGTCGAAACTCAGGGTTCCTGCATTGTTTTCTACTTTGACCAGGCCGGTGAGGGCTTGGGAAAGCACGCCCAGCGGGCCTTTTACGGTGATCGCTTGTGCGGAGATGGCGACTTCGGCGCCAGCTGGCACTACGATAGGCATTTTAGCTACTCGAGACATGTGTAACTCCTTAAGCCACGTAGCAAATAACTTCGCCGCCGACACCGGTAGCGCGTGCTTTGCGGTCAGTCATGACGCCTTGCGGAGTCGACACGATCGCCACACCCAAGCCATTCATCACAACAGGGATCTCGTCTTTACCCTTGTAGACGCGCAGGCCCGGACGGGACACGCGCTCCAAGCGCTCAATAACGGGACGGCCAACATAATACTTCAAACCGATCTTCAGTTCCGCCTTGCCACCAGCTTCGGCAACAGCGAAATCTTCAATGTAACCCTCGTCCTTCAGGACGTTGGCAATCGCAATTTTGACTTTCGACGATGGCATGGCCACGGTCGTTTTTTGCACGCCTTGTGCGTTGCGAATGCGGGTCAGCATATCGGCGATAGGATCGCTCATACTCATTGCATATTCTCCTATTACCAGCTTGCTTTTGTCATACCCGGAATTTCACCACGCATGGCGAATTCACGGAGCTTGATACGACCCAGACCGAATTTACGGAATGTGCCGCGCGGACGACCGGTGATTGCGCAACGGTTACGTTGACGCGTCGGATTCGAGTTACGTGGCAGCGCTTGCAATTTCAAGCGCGCTTCGTAACGCTCTTCTTCCGATTTCGACTGGTCATCAACGATGGCCTTCAGCTCAGCGCGTTTGACGGCGAATTTCGCAGCCAGGTCTACACGCTTTTGCTCACGGTTAATCAGTGCCAATTTTGCCATGATCTCAGTTTCTGAACGGGAATTTAAAGGCGGCGAGGAGCGCTTTGGCTTCATCGTCGGTCTTAGCGGTTGTCGTGATGCTGATATTCATACCGCGCAACGCGTCAATCTTGTCGTACTCGATCTCAGGGAAGATGATCTGTTCCTTGACACCGATGTTGTAGTTACCACGACCATCAAATGCACGGCCGTTCACACCACGGAAATCGCGTACGCGCGGCAGAGCCACGGTAATGAAGCGATCCAGGAACTCGTACATGCGAGCGCCGCGCAGGGTGACCATCGTACCGATCGGATAACCTTCACGGATTTTGAAGCCTGCGATAGCTTTGCGCGACTTGGTGGTCACTGGCTTCTGGCCGGCGATCTTGGTCAAGTCAGCAACAGCGTGCTCGAGAACTTTTTTATCCGCGATAGCCTCACCAACACCCATGTTCAGGGTGATCTTGGTCAGGCGTGGAACTTCCATTACCGACTTGTAACCAAACTTGCTGGTCAGGTCGGCAACGACTTTTTCTTTATAGAATTCTTGGAGACGTGCCATGATTTCTTAAGCCTTCACTACTTCGCCGGAGGATTTAAAGACGCGGACTTTTTTGCCATCCACTTCTTTGAAACCCACGCGATCTGCCTTGCCAGTCGCTGCATTGAACAATGCAACGTTGGACACGTGAATTGGCATGGTCTTATCGACGATACCACCAGTTACGCCAGTCATCGGGTTTGGCTTAGTCGCTTTTTTAGCGATGTTAATGCCGTCAACCACGATATGTTCAGCATCGATACGCTGCTGTACCACACCACGTTTGCCCTTGTCTTTCCCGGTCAGAACGATGACTTCGTCGTTTTTACGAATCTTATCCATTACGACTCCTTACAGGACTTCCGGTGCCAGGGACACGATTTTCATGAACTTCTCAGTGCGCAGTTCGCGCGTGACAGGTCCAAAAATACGGGTACCGATCGGTTCCAGCTTGGCGTTCAACAGAACGGCGGCGTTGCCGTCGAACTTCACCAGGGAACCGTCTTGGCGGCGAACACCTTTAGCGGTGCGCACAACCACGGCGTTATAAATTTCACCTTTTTTGACACGGCCACGTGGCGCAGCAACCTTGACGGTTACCTTGATCACATCGCCAATGCCAGCATAACGGCGCTTGGAGCCGCCCAATACCTTGATGCACATTACTTCTTTGGCACCGGTATTGTCAGCCACTTCGAGCCGGCTTTCAGTTTGAATCATAGTATTCTCTTTCCCAACTTAAGCCGAAGAATCCACACAATGTAGACCCACGGTCAGTCTTGGTCCCGCCAGAGCCGCCCTGCTGGGCTTCACTGTTTGGGTGCATGACCTTCATACATCAACTGACCGCGAATGCTACTGTCTGTGGCCAGACACTTTGCGGCGTTACATGAACGAAGCCCGCAAGTATTACATACAATTTGCGGGCCTGCAAGTACTAATTAAAACCCACCGCCGAAACGGTGGTTTTTATTTAAACGGTTGGTGCGGCTTGAACCACACGTGTCACCGTCCATGCCTTCGTTTTGGAGATCGGGCGACCTTCCTGGATCTCGACCGTGTCACCGGCCTTGACTTGGTTGGTCTCGTCATGCGCGTGATACTTGTTCGAACGCATGATGATCTTGCCATACAAAGGATGTTTTACGTGGCGCTCGATCAGAACGGTAACGGTCTTGTCCATCTTGTCCGAAACCACTTTACCGATCAGCGTGCGCTTGAGCGACTGTTTCACTGGTTCGTTCATTTGGCTTCCTTCAGATTCATTACCGTCTTCACACGCGCGATATCGCGGCGTACCTTCTTGAGCTGCGAAGTGTTGCTCAGCTGCTGCGTAGCGATTTGCATGCGCAGGCCGAACTGTGCCTTCAACAGGTCATTCAGCTCTTTTTGCAGAGCTGGCTGGTCCTTGCCGCGGAGTTCAGATGCTTTCATATACAACTCCAATTATTGGCCGACTTGACGTACGACAAACGTCGTAGCCAGTGGCAGTTTAGCGGCGGCAAGACGGAATGCTTCCCGTGCCAGCGCTTCATCAACGCCATCCATTTCGTACAGTACTTTGCCTGGCTGAATTTCAGCGACGTAGTACTCAGGATTACCTTTACCGTTACCCATACGGACTTCAGCCGGTTTGTTCGAAATCGGTTTGTCCGGGAAAATACGGATCCAGATACGGCCACCGCGCTTGATGTGACGCGTCATTGCACGACGCGCCGCTTCAATTTGACGCGCAGTGATACGACCGCGCGCAACTGCCTTCAGACCGAATTCGCCAAACGACACGGCGGTGCCGCGGCTGTGCGAAATACCGGTATTACGGCCTTTCTGCTCTTTACGATACTTTCTGCGTGCTGGTTGCAGCATGATTATTCTCCTGCTTTCTCAGCTGGTGCTGCTGCGGCGGCCGGTTTAGCGGCGGTACGCACACGTGCACCTGGTGCTGTGGATGGTTTCGCACCGGCACCGGCTGGACGTGGACGGCCAGCTGGCTTGCCATCGTCACGGCGTGGGCCGCGGCTTTTCTTCTCGTCAGCTGGGGTATCGATGACTGGTGCATCGCCGTTAGGCGCGCGGTCACCTTTGTATACCCACACCTTGACACCGATGATGCCGTAGGTGGTCGACGCTTCGCTGGTACCGTAGTCGATATCGGCGCGCAGGGTATGCAGAGGCACGCGGCCTTCGCGATACCACTCTTTACGTGCGATTTCGATACCGTTCAGACGGCCGGACGACATGATCTTGATACCGAGAGCACCCAGGCGCATTGCATT
This sequence comes from Janthinobacterium sp. FT14W, assembly GCF_009208755.1. Taxonomy (NCBI): domain Bacteria; kingdom Pseudomonadati; phylum Pseudomonadota; class Betaproteobacteria; order Burkholderiales; family Oxalobacteraceae; genus Janthinobacterium; species Janthinobacterium sp. FT14W. Next base: position 21,426 of record NZ_WFLL01000003.1, read on the forward strand.
TTGCATTGCGCGCTTCATGGCGCGGCGGAACATGATCCGTTTTTCCAGCTGCTGAGCGATCGAATCGGCGATCAGTTGCGAGTCGATTTCTGGCTTGCGAATTTCTTCGATGTTCACGTGAACAGGCACGCCCATGATCTTGGTCAGCGCCGACTTCAGTACTTCGATGTCTTCGCCTTTTTTACCAATGACCACGCCTGGACGCGAGCTGTAGATCGTGAAGCGCGCGTTCTTGGCTGGGCGCTCGATAACGATGCGGCCAACGGAAGCGTTCTTCAGTTTCTTTTTCAGGTAAGCACGTGCTTTCAAGTCTTCGTTCAGCATGGCAGCGAAATTACCGTTGCCTGCATACCAGCGCGAAGCCCAGTTACGGGTGACCGCCAGACGGAAACCGGTTGGATGAATTTTCTGACCCATCGTGGCTCCTTAGTTACCGACAGTCACGTAAACGTGACAGGATTGTTTCGAAATACGGTCGCCACGGCCTTTTGCACGCGCGGTGAAGCGCTTCAGGACGGGGCCCTTTTCGACGTAGATCGTTTTCACGAACAATTCGTCGATGTCCGCGCCATCATTGTGCTCGGCATTCGCAATAGCGGATTCCAGAACGCGTTTGATGATCGCAGCACCTTTTTTCGGGCTGAATTGCAAGATGTTGAGTGCAGCGTCAACTTTCTTGCCACGGATCAGGTCAGCAACCAGGCGGCCCTTTTGGTCCGACAGGCGCACACCTTTGAGGATAGCTTTAGTTTCCATTATTTCTTAGCCTTTTTGTCAGCTGCATGGCCCTTGAACGTACGGGTCAGTGCGAATTCGCCGAGCTTGTGACCAACCATGTTTTCGGAAACATAAACCGGCACGTGCAGCTTGCCGTTATGCACCGCGATCGTCAGGCCGATGAAGTCAGGCATGATTGTCGAACGACGCGACCAGGTTTTGATTGGCTTTTTGTCTTTGGCAGCTTGCGCGGCTTCAACTTTTTTCACCAGGTGGGCGTCACAGAACGGCCCTTTTTTCAATGAACGTGTCATGTGCTACCCCTTATTTCTTGCCGCGGCGCGAGACGATCATGGAAGTAGTACGCTTGTTGCTGCGTGTCTTCTTACCCTTAGTCTGTTGGCCCCAAGGCGAAACTGGATGACGACCAGCTGCTGTTTTACCTTCACCACCACCGTGCGGGTGATCGACCGGGTTCATGACCACACCGCGAACGGTAGGACGAACACCGCGCCAGCGCATCGCACCAGCTTTACCGATTTTACGCAGGCTGTGCTCGGCATTGCCGACTTCACCAACCGTTGCACGGCACTCGATGTGCACGCGACGTACTTCACCCGAGCGCAGACGCACTTGAGCGTAGGTACCTTCACGCGCCATCAGCACGACGCCAGCGCCGGCGGTACGTGCCATTTGGGCACCTTTACCTGGCAGCATTTCGACGCAATGCATCACGGTACCGACTGGGATGTTACGGATTGGCAAGCAGTTACCCGATTTGATCGGTGCTTCCGAACCGTTCATCACGCTGTCGCCAACGGCCATGCCCTTGGTTGCGATGATGTAGTGACGTTCGCCGTCGGCGTAGCACAGCAGAGCGATATTCGCGGTGCGGTTTGGATCGTATTCGATACGTTCCACTTTCGCTGGAATACCATCTTTGGTGCGCTTGAAGTCGATCAAGCGATAGTGTTGCTTATGACCACCACCGATATGACGGGTGGTGATGTGACCGTTGTTGTTACGACCAGCGGTCTTGGATTTCTTTTCAACCAGGGCAGCGAACGGACGACCTTTGTACAGGTCGGCATTCACCACCTTCACCATGCCGCGACGGCCTGGCGAGGTTGGTTTCATCTTAACGAGTGCCATTATGCAGCCTCCTCGGAGAAGTTGATTTCCTGGCCAGGCTTCAGGCACACGAAAGCACGCTTGGTATGGTTACGACGACCGTTGAACTTGCCGGTGCGTTTTTGCTTACCTTCGCGGTTTGCAGTTTGCACGGACAGAACTTCAACCTTGAACAGCAGTTCGACCGCTGCCTTGATTTCAGGCTTGGTTGCATCCGGCAGTACGCGGAATACAATTTGCTCGTTCTTTTCCGCGACCATGGTGGCCTTTTCGGAAATCACGGGCGCCAACAGCACCTTCATCAAGCGTTCTTCGCTATGTTTCAAAATCGCGCTCATGCCAGCATCTCCTCAATCTTGGCCAATGCAGCTTTGGTGACCAGGATCTTCTTGTAGAACACCAGGGACATCGGGTCTGCGTGACGTGGCTCAACGACGAGTACGTTAGGCAGGTTGCGCGATGCCAGTTCCAGGTTTTCGTTCAGAACGTCGGTGATGATCAGAACCGAATCAAAGCCCAGGCCGTTCAATTTTTGCGACAGCAGCTTGGTTTTTGGCGCGTCGATCGTCAGATCGTCGATGACGATCAGGCGCTCTTCGCGAGCCAGCTGCGACAGGATCGAGCAGATACCTGCGCGATACATTTTCTTGTTCACTTTGTGGGTGAAGTTTTCGTCAGGCGAGTTCGGGAAAATCCGACCACCGCCGCGCCACAGTGGCGACGACGACATACCAGCACGCGCGCGGCCGGTACCTTTTTGGCGCCATGGCTTTTTCGTCGTGTGGTGAACTTCTTCACGGTCTTTTTGCTTGCGGTTACCACTACGTGCATTCGCCTGATAAGCGATGACGACTTGGTGGATCAGCGCTTCATTGTAGTCACGGCCGAAAATCGTATCGGCTGCAGCAACGTTCGAGGCGGCTTGACCTTGCGCATTCAGAAGCTTGAGTTCCATCGTTTAAGCTCCCTTCTTGGCTTTGGTTTTGATGGCTGGCGAGACAACTACCTGGCCATTTTTCGCACCTGGAATCGCGCCTTTGACCAGCAACAGCTGACGGTCGGCATCGATACGGGCGATCACGAGGTTCTGGATCGTACGGTTAACGTCACCCAGATGACCGGTCATGCGCTTACCAGGGAAAACACGACCTGGATCTTGCGCCATACCGATGGAACCTGGAACGTTATGCGAACGCGAGTTACCGTGCGTTTGACGGCCGGAAGCGAAGTGGTAACGTTTGATAACGCCTGCATAGCCTTTACCGATGGTAACGCCTTGCACGTCGATCTTTTGACCGACTTCGAACAGGGAAGCAGCGACAACATCGCCAGCTTTCAGTTCAGCGGCTTTAGCAGCGTCAACGCGGAACTCTTTCAACAGAGTACCGGCTTCAACACCAGCTTTAGCGTGATGACCAGCAACAGCTTTGGTCACGCGGGATGCGCGACGTTGACCGAATGCGACCTGAACAGCGGAGTAGCCATCTGTTTCAGGGGTTTTGATTTGCGCAACACGGTTGTTCGATACGTCCAACACGGTGACCGGGATCGAATCCCCTTCATCCGTGAAAATGCGCATCATACCAACCTTGCGACCGAGAAGGCCTAGGCTCATTTTTTCTCCATTCCCACCTGCGATTGGGCGGGGCTTGTTTAACTACAAAGTAACGTAGGACTCAAAAAAGACGAATCCATACCGAAGCCGGCTAGTATATAGCACAAAAACCCTTGACGCAACAAGTTAACACGAGGTATGTCAAAGTGTTGCGCGACGCCCCTGCGGGAGTTGTCGGGCACCCCGAAAAATACCCCCTTCTCCAGCGCAAAGCGGCCATCCATGCGCCCTGGCGCCGCAAAAAAAGAAAGGCGCGGACCGGACTTGTCGCCCGGCTCGCGCCCAATGCTTTCGCGCCCTCATGCCCCGCCGGCCTACCGGACGGGCATGCCGCCTTAACCGCCGTGCGTGCGGTCGCAGTTGGCGGTGCAGGTGTCGAGGATCATTTGGCAGATGGGGCTGCTGCCAGCCAGGCCGCCACCGCCCGTGCAGCTGGCGACCTTTTGCCAGCAACCGGAATAGCATTGCTGCAATTCAATGCTCGTGGCATAGGCATAGCTGCCGCTCAGGCTGCAGGCGAAAAGGAAAAAAGCCAGTTTCTTGATCATGGTGCTGTCTCCAGGTTGTTATGAGTGAGGATGAAAGGCACTGCCTGGCGGCGCCAGGCCATCCTGCCTGACGCCGCCCTACTGCTCCGGTACGCTGCGCACGTCATTGCGCGCACTGCAAAAATCAATACCAAAGAGTATCGTAAACAATACCAACTTAACACCACTTATTTACCAAAACAGCAATGTTTTTATCGTATCGCCGGACCGCTCCCGGCGCTACTGCCCGCCCTTGCCTACCTGGTACCAGTCGACCTTGCGCGTGGCCACCATGATGGCCGCCAGCACGGCAAACAACAGGATGCTGCCCATTACCAGCGCATTGTTTTCCGAGTTCAGCAAACCGTACAGCGCGCCATACAGCACCGTCAGCGCCACGCCGAAGCCGATGGCGCGCCACGCGTTGTGCAGCACGTGCACCAGATAAAAGCTGGTCAGGACGATACAGGCGGCGCTGGCGATCAGGTAGGCGGCAAGGAAGGCGATGTGCTCGGCCAGGCCCACCAGCAGCAGGAAGAAGATCACCAGCGACAAGCCCACCAGCAAATACTGCACCGGATGGATGGGCAGGCTCTTCAGGATCTCGAAGATGAAGAAGGCGGCAAAGGTCAGCGCCACGAACAGCAAGCCATACTTGGTGGCGCGGTCCGATTGCGAATACACGTTGATCGGTTCGATGAAGCCCACGTTGAAGCGGTCCACCTGACCCAACGGCGCGCTGTCGGGCACCTTGAACTCGCCCTCGATCGTGCTCAGCTGCGTTTGCGCATTCGTGGCCAGCGAGGAGATGTCCCACTCGACCTGGAAGCCATCGGCGTTGATCTGGCGGTGTTTCGGCGACGGCAGGAAGCGCCCGCCAAATTGCGGATGGGGCCAGTTCGACTTGATGCTGATCTGGTTGTTTTTCGCCACCGGCACGACATGCAGGCGTTCGATGCCGTCCAGGCCCAGGTCGAACGCAAAGGGCACCTGCTGCGGCGCGGCCAGGGGCATGGCGCCGAGGGGCGCATGCAAGCCGCTGCGGAAGGCAAACAAGTCCGTTCCCTGCTCGAACTCGATCTGCCGGCCGCCCCAGCCGATTTTCGGAATATTGCGGATGCCGCGCACGTCCTCGATCGACAGGGCCACGAAAGGCTCGCCCAGGGTCACGCGCGAGTCGGGCGACTTGCGCGGCAGCTGCGTGCTGGCCGGTACCGTAAAGTCGCCCTTGAACGCATGCTGGCCACTGTAGACGAGCACCTGGTGGATGCCACGGTAGCGGCGGTCCGCCTCGATGTTGCCACTGGTTGACAGGCTGTTCGGGTAGACGAGCAGACGGCGCTGCACTGTGCGGCGCAGCAACTCCGTGCGCACAGGCAACTTTACTTCCTGTGACTTGTCATCGCCCTTGGCCACTTCCACGCGCTCTTCATACTGCTCCGTGTAGGGGATCACCAGGATGGGGCCGATGATGGTTTGTTCGCGCACCGAATCGGCGGCGATGCTGTTGATGGCTTCCTGGCGGAATTCCATCCGCTCCTTGATCGTTTCCTGGATCATCAGCAGAGGCAGGCCGATCAGCAGCATCAGGCCGAACACGATCAGCGCTTTGACGAGTAAAGTTTTTTGCATGGCGCATCCTTGAAGTAAGGCGGCCAGTGTAAAAAAGCTGTATGCGCTGACGATGCAGTCCGTGTGAAGCCGGCAAATAAAGGGCGCTCACGCCAGCGGCAGGCGCAGGCGCGCGCAGGCACCGCCCTCCGCATGATTGATTACTTCGACAGTGCCGCCATGCAGGGACGCCACTTCACGCACGAAGGGCAAGCCCAGGCCCGTGCTCTTGCCGGCGCCGGGGCGCGGCAAGGAATAAAAGCGCTCGAAGACACGCTCGAGCGCATACGCGGGTATGCCTGCGCCCCGGTCGCGCACGGCAATTTCCACCTGCACGCCCTCGCGCCACGCCGTCAGGTCGATGCAACTGCCGGGCGGCGCAAAGCCGGCCGCGTTGTCGAGCAGATTGCCCAGCGCCTGGCGCAGCAGCAGGGGATCGCCCGCCACGCTGCCCTCCTCCGCCTGCAGTTGCAGGCGCACGCCGCGCGCCGCCAGGGCGGCGGCACCATCCTGCCCCACTTGCGCCAGCAGCGGCCCCAGCGCGATGCGCTCGGGATGCTCCAGGCGCTGCTGCTTTTCCACCCGGACCAGGGCCAGCAGCTTGTCGATCAATTGGCGCTGGCGCGCATTCTGTTCCAGGATGCTGGCAAGGAACTGGCGCCGCTCGGCCGGCGGCATCTCTTCCTGCAGCAGCTCGGCCGACGCCTGGATGGCGGCGATCGGGCTTTTCAATTCATGCGCCAGCGTGTGCATCAGCTGCTCCACATATTCCTTGCCTTCCAGGCGCGTGCGCATCGCCTCCAGCGCCCGCCCCAGGGTGCCGATCTCGTTCCGGCCCAGCGCCGGCAGCGCCACCTTGCGCCCCGCTTCCACGTCGCCGATGTAATGCATCAGCTTGCCAAGCGCATGGTGCAGCCACCAGGCAAATGCCAGGCCGATCAGCAGAGACAGCAGCAACAGCACGGCGCCGCGCTGCAGGATCTTGCGCTGGCTGCGCTCGACAAACGCCTGCACGCTGGCATTCGGCTTGGCCACTGTCAGCACGCCGATCACTTCATTGCCATCGCGAATCGGCGCAGCCACGTGCATGACGGTCGACATCTCGTCATCGGGCCGGCTGCGCGTGCTGCGCGCGCCATACTTGCCCTGCAAGGTGAGGTAGACATCATTCCAGCGCGAATAGTCGCGGCCCACGTCGCGCCCGCTGGAATCGAACAGCACGATGCCGTGCCGGTCCGTGATGGTGATGCGGTAATCGAGCGTGCGCTTGCGCACGCCATTGATATTGATGTCCACGCCATGGCGCGCGTAATCCTGCATGCGCTCGGTCAAGGCCGACTGCGCCAGCTTGCCCTCCTTCATGTCCGGCGCCACCAGGCTGGCCAGCAGCTGCGAGGTATCGACCAGCGTGTCCTCCAGGGTCGAACGCACGCCCGGCTTGACCTGCTCCATGAAGACATTCAGCAGGAACCACGCGGCCAGGCCCACGACCAGGAAGTAGCCGAGCAGAATGCGCAGGCCGATCTTCATGCGCCGGCCAGGCTGTAGCCGAGGCCACGGTGGGTGTGGATGGGGTCGGCCTGCGCATCGACGGCACGCAGCTTGGCGCGCAACGATTTGACGTGCGCATCGACGGTACGGTCGAGCGTGTCGGGCGCGCCGCTCCATACGCGCTCCATCAGCTGCGCGCGCGACAGGACGTGGCCAGGATGCTCGAGCAAGGCCTTCAGCAGCAGGTATTCGTAGCGGGTCAGCTCCAGCGGCTGGCCCCGGAACAGCACGCGCGCCTCGAGCGCGCGCAACTCGAAGCACGCCGGCGCTGCTGGCGCAACGCCAGCAGCTATCGTCATGCCAGTCTCGCGGGGGGCTGGCGCGGTGCCGGCGCGGCGCAAGATGACGCGGATGCGGGCCACCAGTTCGCGCGGCGAAAACGGTTTGGTGACGTAATCGTCGGCGCCGATTTCCAGCCCGACGATGCGGTCGATTTCATCGCTGCGGGCCGTCAGGAAGATCACCGGCACGTCGGAAAACTGGCGCAGCCGGCGGCACACTTCCAGCCCGTTCATGTCGGGCAGCCCCACGTCGAGCACCACGAGCACGGGCATGCATGCGGCTTCCGCGTGCGCCGGACGCAGTGCGGCCAGCGCTTGCTCGCCCAACATCACATGGCGCGGCGCAAAGCCATCCGTGCGCAAGGCATAGGCGATGCTGTCGGCAATCGCCTGTTCATCTTCCACGATCAGGACAGTCTTGGACATGGCGGCGGCACGCAGTAATGGACAAGCCCGGAGTATCCCTGAAGCGGGCAAGCGGCGTCAATCGCGCGCCTTGCCGTGCGCCCGCGGAAAGCCGCCCATGCCAAAAAAACTTATAGTATATTTATCACAGCATGACTCCACCGATACACCGTGTCCAACACCCGTCCGAGGAGACTATGAAGACCCATACCATCAGCCTGCTATGCGCTGTCAGCCTGCTGGCCGCCTGCGCGGCGCCCGCGACACTCGCCACCTCCAATGCGCAACACGACGCCTGCAACGCGGCCGAACTCAAAGGCCAGCTAGGCGAAGCAGAACTGGCCTGCGTACAGGCGCTGCAAAGCGCCGAGCAGGCCGGGGCCAGCGCGGACATCCTCTCGCAGCGCCAGTACAACCTGGGCCGCATCAAGCGCTTGCAGGGCAAGAATACGGAAGCGGAGCAACTGTTCCGGCAGGCGCTGGCCACGGAAGAGGCGGCGCAGCCACGCAGCGATGCGCGCGTCGGCCGCCGCATGGTGGAACTGGCGTCGGCGCTGGCGGCGCAAGGCAAGTGGCAGGAAGGCACGGGCTACCTGGAACGCGTGCTGCCGCTGCTGCCGAAGCTGTCGCCAGCCTCGCGCACCTATTCGGCAGAGGTGCTGCGCCAGTACGCCAGGCAACTGCAGAGCGGCCCGCAAGCGGGACTGGGCGGGCGCTTTGAGGCCGTGGCGGCCAGCCTGCAATAAGGCTTCGGAGCCCGGCCTAGGGCTGGGCGACGTGGATGCTGGCCTTGATGTGCTTGAGGTGGGCCACGATGGTGAACGTCATCACCACCAGCAGCGACCACGAGCTCCATTTGCTGACATGCACCGCCGACCAGGCGCCAAGCTGGTTCGGGTAGCGCCACACGCCCCAGAAGGTGCTGATGTTTTCGGCCAGCCAGATAAAGAAGCCGACCAGCACGAAACCGAGCAGCAAGGGCATGCTGCGGTCGCGGTCGAGCGGACGGAACACCACGGTCGTGCGCGCGTACAGGCCCAGCGCGCAGGCGGCCAGGTACCAGCGATAGTCGCCGATGTAGTGGTGGGTGAAGAAGTTGGCGTAGATCAGCAGCGCGATCAGCACCGCCATCCAGTACGGCGGATGGTGGCGTATCCGCATATCGAGCAGGCGCCAGGTCTGGATGATGTAGCTGCCGACGGCCGCGTACATGAAGCCGGAAAACAGGGGGACGCCAAGCACCTTGCTGTAGGCGAAGTCGGGATAGCTCCACGACTGGATCGTCCCCGATACCTTGAACACTTCCAGCGCGAAGCCCACCGCATGAAACAGGCAGATGGCTTTCAGCTCATCCCACGTTTCCAGTCCGCTCCAGACCATCGCGGCCTGGATCGCCAGCGCCACCAGCAGCAGCACGTCATAGCGCGGCAGGCCGAACAGGCCGGCGCGGGGCACCAGGAACACGGCAGCAAAAAACAGCCCCACGAACAGGCACGACCTCGCCTCCTTGATGCCGAAATACAGGAATTCGGTCAGGAAACGGGGCCAGCCGCGCAAGCGCTGGCGTGGAGTCGCATTTAACAGGTGGGTATCGAGGGCATTGAGCATGCAGCAACTTTATCGGCGGGCTGCTGCACTGTAAAGCGGTTTTGCACGCGCACGCCGGTGTCGGCCATGCGCCAATGGCAATGGGGCCGGGCGCACTCACGATCGTGAGCAGGCCCGGCCCCATCATCAGGCAGCGGGACGCCCCGCCAGCCCGGAACAGCTGTCACCACCTGATGCTACGGCGCTGACAACTGCCCTGGAAACTCTTATTGCAGTTTGATTTCGACATCAACACCAGCTGGCAGGTCCAGCTTCATCAGCGCGTCAACGGTTTTGTCCGTTGGGTCAACGATGTCCATCAGGCGTTGGTGCGTACGGATCTCGAACTGATCGCGCGAAGTTTTGTTGACGTGCGGGGAACGCAGCACATCGAAACGTTGAATACGGGTAGGCAGTGGTACTGGGCCTTTGACGACAGCGCCGGTGCGCTTCGCGGTTTCAACGATTTCCAGAGCGGACTGGTCGATCAGTTTGTAATCGAAAGCCTTCAGGCGGATACGGATTTTTTGGTTTGGTGCCGACATGATATTTCCTTAAAAGAACGAACCGCGCGGTGTGCACGGCAATGAGGTCATACGGGGAATTTCTGACGCAACAACCGTCAGGGTCGACATGATAGCACCAAAATGCTTGCCAACCCCGGCAGTTGAATAAAAAGAAGGGCGCCGGGCGACGACGCGTCTTCTTTTCTAATCGCTTAGTAATTAAGCGATGATTTTGGCAACCACGCCGGCGCCGACGGTACGGCCGCCTTCGCGGATAGCGAAGCGCAGACCTTCTTCCATCGCGATCGGGTTGATCAGCTTGACGGTGATCGACACGTTATCGCCTGGCATGACCATTTCTTTGTCTGCTGGCAACTCGATCGAACCGGTTACGTCCGTCGTACGGAAGTAGAACTGTGGACGATAGTTGTTGAAGAATGGCGTATGACGGCCGCCTTCGTCTTTCGACAGAACATAGATCTCGCCGGTGAAGTGGGCGTGCGGCTTGATCGAGCCTGGTTTTGCCAGAACTTGACCACGTTGCACGTCTTCACGCTTGGTGCCGCGCAGCAGCAGACCAACGTTGTCGCCTGCTTGACCCTGGTCCAGCAGCTTGCGGAACATTTCCACGCCGGTGCAAGTCGTTTTGACGGTATCGGTGATACCGACGATTTCGATCTCTTCGCCGACCTTGATGATGCCGCGCTCGATACGACCGGTCACCACGGTACCGCGACCCGAGATCGAGAACACGTCTTCCACTGGCATCAGGAAGGCACCGTCAACAGCGCGCTCTGGCGTTGGGATGTAGGCATCCAGCGCATCGGCCAGACGCAGCACTGCGTCAACGCCCATTTCGCCTTCTTTGCCTTCCAGCGCCATACGTGCCGAACCTTTGATGATTGGCAGGTCGTCGCCTGGGAATTCGTACTTCGACAACAGCTCGCGCACTTCCATTTCAACCAGTTCCAGCAGCTCTGCGTCGTCGACCAGGTCGCACTTGTTCAGGAACACGATGATGTATGGAACGCCAACTTGGCGGGCCAGCAGGATGTGTTCGCGGGTCTGTGGCATTGGGCCGTCAGCTGCGGAGCACACCAGGATCGCGCCGTCCATCTGCGCAGCACCGGTAATCATGTTCTTGATGTAATCGGCGTGGCCTGGGCAGTCAACGTGCGCGTAGTGACGCGTTTCCGTTTCGTACTCGACGTGGGCGGTGTTAATCGTGATACCGCGCGCTTTTTCTTCTGGCGCTGCATCGATCTGGTCGTATGCTTTAGCTTCGCCGCCGAATTTCTTCGACAGAACCGTTGCGATTGCAGCGGTCAGCGTGGTTTTACCGTGGTCGACGTGGCCGATGGTGCCGACGTTGACGTGCGGCTTGGTCCGTTCGAATTTACCTTTTGCCATTTTATTCTTCCTTAGAACAATGATTTAAATGTAGGGACCGGCATTCTCGTGAAAGCCGGCCCGGAACTTCTATTACTTAGCTTTCGAGCTTACGATTGCTTCAGTCACATGCTTAGGTGCTTCAGCATAGTGCTTGAATTCCATCGTGTAAGTCGCACGACCTTGGGTCGACGAACGCAACGATGTGGCGTAACCGAACATTTCCGACAGAGGTACTTCGGCCTTGATGATCTTGCCGCCACCGCCAGCAATTTCATCCATACCTTGCACCATGCCGCGACGCGACGACAGATCGCCCATCACGGTACCGGCGTAATCTTCCGGCGTTTCCACTTCCACGGCCATCATCGGCTCCAGGATGACTGGCGATGCTTTGCGGCAGCCATCTTTGAATGCCATCGAAGCGGCCATGCGGAATGCATTTTCGTTCGAGTCAACATCATGGTACGAACCGAAGAACAGCGTGACTTTAACGTCAACGACCGGGTAACCAGCCATCACGCCCGAAGTCAGCGTGTCGCGCACACCTTTTTCAACTGCAGGGATGTATTCGCGAGGAACGGTACCGCCCTTGATCGCGTCAACGAATTCGAAGCCCTTGCCCGGTTCTTGCGGTTCGATCTTCAGAACCACGTGACCGTATTGACCACGACCACCCGATTGCTTGACGAATTTGCCTTCCGACTCTTCGCACACTTTACGGATCGTTTCGCGGTAAGCCACTTGTGGCTTGCCGACGGTCGCTTCAACGTTGAATTCGCGCTTCATGCGGTCAACGATGATGTCCAGATGCAACTCGCCCATACCGGCGATGATGGTCTGGCCCGATTCTTCATCGGTACGCACGCGGAACGACGGATCTTCTGCTGCCAGACGGTTCAGCGCCAGGCCCATTTTTTCCTGGTCGGCCTTGGTTTTTGGCTCAACTGCCTGGGAAATCACTGGCTCAGGGAAGACCATGCGCTCCAGAACCACGCTTGCCTTGTCGTCGCAAAGCGTATCGCCAGTGGTGGTGTCTTTCAGACCCACAACGGCGGCGATGTCGCCAGCGCGCATTTCCTTGATCTCTTCGCGTTCGTTCGCTTGCATCTGCACGATACGGCCGATACGCTCTTTCTTCTGCTTCACGGAGTTCAACACCGAGTCGCCCGAATTCAGAGTACCCGAGTAGCAACGGATGAAGCACAGCTGACCCACGAACGGATCGGTTGCGATCTTGAATGCCAGCGCCGAGAATTTCTCGTTGTCGTCAGCTTTACGCTCGACAGGCTGCTCATCTTCATCCAGACCAGGTACTGGCGGAATGTCGATAGGCGATGGCAGGTACTCGATGACCGCGTCCAACATTGCTTGTACGCCCTTGTTTTTAAAGGCGGTACCGCACAACATTGGAACGATTTCGCTGGCGATGGTACGTTGACGCAGAGCAGCCTTGATCTCGGCTTCCGACAGGTCGCCTTCTTCCAGGTACTTGTTCATCAGGTCTTCCGACGCTTCAGCAGCGGCTTCGACCATGTTCTCGCGCCACTTGGCAGCATCAGCGGCCAGGTGTGCAGGAATGTCTTCGTATTCAAACTTCATGCCTTGCGAAGCGTCGTCCCAAATGACGGCTTTCATCTTGACCAGATCGATAACACCGGTGAAGACGTCTTCAGCGCCGATAGGCATCTGAATAGGCACTGGGTTTGCTTTCAGACGCGAACGCATCTGATCGTAGACCTTGAAGAAGTTGGCGCCGGTACGGTCCATCTTGTTCACGAAGGCCAGACGTGGCACTTTGTACTTGTTAGCCTGACGCCATACCGTTTCCGATTGTGGCTGCACGCCGCCGACTGCACAGTAAACCATGCAGGCGCCATCCAACACGCGCATCGAACGTTCCACTTCAATGGTGAAGTCAACGTGGCCTGGGGTGTCGATGATGTTGATGTGGTGAGCTGGGAAGTTGTTAGCCATGCCTTTCCAGAAGCACGTAACAGCAGCCGAGGTAATCGTGATACCGCGCTCTTGCTCTTGTGCCATCCAGTCGGTGGTGGCAGCGCCATCATGGACTTCGCCCAGCTTGTGGTTCACGCCTGTGTAGAACAGGACGCGCTCGGTCGTGGTCGTCTTACCTGCATCGATGTGAGCGGAGATACCGATATTACGATAGCGCTCAATGGGGGTCTTGCGGGCCATAATTAATCCTAAATGAATGGACAAAACCGAGCAGCATTTTTTTGCAAAAATGAGCCCGGCCTCGAACAACAGATGCTTGACAGCCGCCTTGCGGTAGCTGGCTTTATATTAGAAGCGGAAATGCGAGAACGCTTTGTTCGCTTCAGCCATACGATGGACTTCGTCGCGTTTTTTCATCGCGCCGCCGCGGCTTTCAGCCGCTTCCATCAGCTCACCGCCGAGGCGTTGTGGCATCGACTTTTCGCTGCGCTTGTTAGCAGCTTCACGCAACCAACGCATGGACAGAGCCATACGACGGACTGGGCGAACTTCGACCGGCACCTGGTAGTTTGCACCACCGACGCGACGGGATTTCACCTCAACCAACGGCTTGGCGTTGTTGATTGCGGTAGCAAAAACTTCGAGCGGATCTTTGCCCGATTTTGCTGCGATGTGCTCGAAAGCACCGTAGATGATGTTTTCTGCAACCGATTTCTTACCGGACAGCATCAGCACGTTTACAAATTTAGCGACATCAGTGTTGCCGAATTTTGGATCTGGCAAAATTTCGCGCTTGGGTACTTCACGACGACGTGGCATATCAATTCCTTTCAATCTTCAGTTGAGCGCGCGTTCTTCGCACACTCGCGGACGACCATCATAGTCTTCCACTTACTCGACCAGATGCGGTCGACTACATTCACTTAGCTAGTTGCCACTGAGCGAAACTTGGGTTTGCTGCGTACAACTTATTACTTCTTGCCTGCTTTAGCGCGCTTGGTGCCGTACTTCGAACGCGATTGCTTACGGTCTTTAACGCCTTGGGTATCCAGGGCACCGCGAACCATGTGGTAACGCACACCCGGCAAATCCTTAACGCGACCGCCGCGCAGCAGCACAACACTATGCTCTTGCAGGTTATGGCCTTCACCGCCAATGTACGAAATCACTTCGAAACCATTGGTCAGACGAACTTTAGCGACTTTACGCAGAGCCGAGTTAGGCTTCTTTGGAGTCGTGGTGTAAACACGTGTGCAGACGCCACGTTTTTGCGGGCTGTTTTCCAGCGCCGGCGATTTGCTCTTCACGGTCAAAGCGACGCGTGGATTGCGAATCAATTGATTGATGGTTGGCATCGTTATAAATCCAACAAAAAACTACGATTAATAACCCGGGCAAGATGCCCGGCGACTAAAACCTCGTCCCGCTTTCATCTACTGCGCACCGGAGGCGCCCGCAGCCACTCGATAAGGAGCGGCCATGAAATGCCAAGCAATACGTAAACGATGAGCAGAATAAAATCGAGAACTCGCTAGTTTAGACCTTGTGTTACAGGGGGTCAATCAGTTTACCGCTTTTTGCTATAAAAAAAGGCAAAAAAGCGGCTTGTTTGTGGCATTTTGACTAATCTTTGACGCCCGGGCGCGCACGTTGGCACCGCACGGCTATTAATGATTTGACATTCTTTCTCTGCGGCAAAGCATCGCACGGACGCACTCTTGTATGACCGCAACACAACAAAAGGATTGATAATAGCGGACATTTTTCGCTGCGTTCCCGCCCCCTTTATGCACCCCTTGCTTCGCCCCGCCAATCTGTTCCTGCTCCTGACCTATGCCTTGCTGACGGCCGTGCCCTTCATCCCCGCGCTGCTGGGACGTCCCCTCGAGCATCCCTGGCAGATGCTCACGTTCGAGCTGTTGGCCTGGCTGGCCGTCTGGAGCATCTTCAAGCGCCCCGCGTACTTCCACTGGCTGCTGGTGCCCGCCTTCCTCGCCCTGCCGACGGAAATCTATCTGTTCATCTTCTATGGTCAGGGCATTTCCACGCACCACCTGGGCATCATCTTCGAAACCAGTCCCAAGGAAGCGATGGAATTCCTCGGGCAAAAAGTGTGGCTGATGGGCGCCGTCATGCTGGGCGTGATCGCCTGGTGCGCTGCCAGCTGGCTGGCGGCCGCGCGCACCCGCGCGCTCGACTGGCGCGGCAAGACGCGCCCGGCGGCCTTCGTGCTGCTGATCCTGCTGGGCGGTTTCTGGTGGTATGGCTACGAATTCGGTTTCGAGGCCAAGGTCCTGCATAGCGCCGCCGCGTCCGCCAAGGCCGGCAAGGCGTCGGCGGGCGGCAAGGCGGGCGCCTCCGGCTTCGGCGACGCCAGCTCGGCCGACGACGAGGCGGCCGAGGAAGACGACGAAAGCAGCAAGCCGGAAAACGCCAGCGTCGCCGGTGCCGATGAAACGGGACTGGGCTGGCCCAGCCTGCCCCACTGGGCGCGCCTGCCCTACGCCTTCGACACCGTCAGCAATTCCTGGCCCTTCGGCCTGGCCGCGCGCGGCTTCGATTTCTACAAGGAGCGCAAATACCTGGCCGAACTGGGACAGAAAAGCAGCAGCTTCCGTTTCGGCGCGCACCAGCAAAATCCCGATCCCCATCCGGAAGTGGTGGTCATGGTGATCGGCGAATCGTCGCGCTACGACCGCTGGAGCCTGAATGGCTACGAACGCGACACCAATCCCCTGCTGAAACAGGAAAGCAATCTGGTGCCGCTGGCCGACGTCATCACGGCCGTCTCCGCCACGCGCCTGTCCGTGCCCGTCATCATCTCGCGCAAGCCGGCCACGCAAAGCCTGAAGGATGGCTTCTCGGAAAAATCCTTCCTCACCGCCTACAAGGAGGCCGGCTTCAAGACCTACTGGCTGTCGAACCAGATCTCGTTCGGCCAGTTCGATACGCCCGTCTCCGTGTTTGCCAAGGAAGCGGACGTGGTGCAATTCCTGAACCTGGGCGGCTTTACCAACAATTCGAACTTCGACCAGATCCTGTTCGATCCGTTCAAGAATGCGCTGGCCGATCCAGCGCCGAAAAAACTCATCGTGCTGCACACCCTGGGCAGCCACTGGAACTACAGCCAGCGCTATCCAAAGTCCTTCGACAAATGGCAGCCGTCGCTGTTCGGCGTCGACAAGCCCGTCTACACGGACACGGCCATCAAGCCCCAGCTGAACAACAGCTACGACAGCTCCATCCTGTACACGGACTGGTTCCTGTCGAACGTGATCGGCATGCTGAAGGACGATGGCCAGCGCACTGCCCTGCGCAGCTCGCTCGTCTACGTGGCCGACCATGGCCAGACCCTGTACGACGGCACGTGCCGCCTGGCCTTCCACGGGCATAACACGCAGTTCGAATTCCACGTGCCCGCCTTCGTCTGGTATTCGCCGCAGTTCCAGCAGCACTATCCGGACAAGGTGGCGCAGCTGCAGCGCCACCAGAAGGCGCGCCTGTCGACGGAAAACATGTTCCACACCCTGCTCGACCTGGGCGACATCCGCTTTGCCGGCGAACAGCCCGAGTGGAGCATCGCCAGCCCCCGCTTCAAGCAGCACAAGCGCTACGTCGACAGCTACGGCTGGACCAACTACGACAACGCCATCATCCGCGGCGATTGCCGCGAAGTGATCGACAAGAGCACGCCGGAGCAGCAGGACAAGTAAGGGCGGCCATCAGACCCGTTCCAGCACGCCGCCGCAATCGGCCGGTTGCGCCATGTGCGTGCTGAGCCAGTCGAAGACGCGCCCCGCCTTGTCCGCAATGCGGGCGTCAAAGCCGCGCTGCGCCAGCAGGGCGATGCCATTCGTGGCCTGCAGCACGCCGGACGCCAGCTGCAGCGCGCCCTTGTCATCGCGGCGCACGCACCACGGCGCCAGGCAGTCTTCCAGCAGCGGCCCCAGCACCAGGTTGTGCGACGAGACGATCACCAGGTGCTGCGCCGCCAGGCTGTGCAGCACGGCCGCGGCCGCGGCCACCGATTCGAGGTGGTTCGTGCCGCGGAAAATCTCGTCGATCAGGAACAGCGCCGGCGCGCCTTCCTCGGCCAGCGCCAGCAATTCGCGCGCGCGCCGCAATTCGGCAATATATAGACTTTCGCCGCCATCGAGCGAGTCCTCGTTCTGCATGCTCGAATACAGGGGCAGCATGGGCACGCGGGCCGCCTGCGCATGGCAAAAGCCGAAGGCGCGCGCACTGATCAGATTGAGCCCCACGCCGCGCAGCAAGGTACTTTTTCCCACCGCATTCTGCCCCGAAATAAAAGCGCCACTGCCATCGAGCCGCAGCGACAGCGGCTTGGCGTTTTCCAGCAACGGATGCACCATGGCGTCGAGCGACAGCTGCCGCGCATCGCTTTCCTGCGCCCAGCAGAACTGCGCGCGGCCGCGCAGGTGGCGCGCCAGGGCCAGATCCGCTTCCAGGTCGGCCAGCAGCAGGAAGCTCTGGCGCAAGAAGGCGCGCTCGCGCCGCACCACGCGCAGGCTGTGAAAGTAGCGCCGGATATTGCCCAGCATGAGCCAGTCGTCATATTCGCTCAGCAGGGGAATCATCTTGATCCAGCGCACTGGCGTGATCTGCCGCTTGATCACGCCGGCAGCCCGCCCGCCTTCCCGCAGGTCCGCCGTGAACGCCGTCTCGAGCGCCCCCAGTCGGCCGTGCACCAGCAGTATCTGCTGCAAGGTAAAGACGCTGCGCTCCCACGGTTTGCAACGGTCGTGAAAACGCATCTGCAACGCCATCAGCAAGAACCAGACGGGTACCGCGACGGCCCATGCCAGCGGCGCAAACAGCCACGCGGCCAGCAGCGACGCCAGCAGCGCCAGGGTCGGCAGCAGCAGCCAGCGGCTCCACCACGGTGCTACCGGCGGCGCTGCGCCGCACAGCAGCGCCGCCACTTCCATGTCGGCCATGCGCAGCGGCAGCATGGCTTGCTCGAGCGACGCCTGCTGGGCCGGCGCGGCCAGCAGCGCAGCGATGCGCGCGCGCGAGGCGGCATCCGCCGTACCGCTGGCCAGGCGCTGATGCAATCGCTGCTGGCCGAGAATGCTGGCCTGCGTGGCAAGTTGCGCATGGTAGGCGTCCAGCAGCATTTCATCCCACGTCTGGTCGTCGAGCTGGGGCAAACCGCCCTCGATCCTTTGCAACATGGCGATGTCGCTGGCGGCAAATGGATAGTCGAGTTCCGCCGGTTCGGGCAGGCTGGCAAACTGACGCAGCCAGGGGCGCAGGCGGGCAAAAAGGGAGGGCGAAGGCGACATCATGCTCCAAGGAAGGGGGCCAGCATGGCGCCGCGCGCCATCACTGCATGGGCAGCAGTTCAGGTCGATTGCCAGAATATCAAGATCCATGCACAAACGCCGCGACGGTGCGCCGCACGCGGACAGCGCGTGGACAGCACGGACACGGCGGACAGCCGGACGCCGGAATTTTTTCCCAGCCAAATCAACGGCTTAACAACTGGCACGGATCATGCATTGGAAAAGGCATCCTTCACGAGACCCGACCATGATCCGCGATACCTCCTCCCAAGACGCCGTACTGTCCGCCCCGCCGGGCCAGCGCCACAAGAAACGCGCCCTGCTGCTGGCCGGCGCCGCCGTCGTCATCGGCGCCGCCATCGCTGCCGTTGCAGGCTGGCGCAACAGCGAGCATTCCGTCAATGCCGACCGCCTGCGCATCGCCGACGTCACGCGCGGCACCCTGATCCGCGACGCCGCCGTGAACGGACGCGTGGTGGCCGCCATCAGCCCCACGCTGTATTCGACCACGGTGGCCACCGTGACGCTGAAAGCGAAGGCCGGCGACACCGTCAGGAAGGGCGACATCCTGGCCGTGCTGGAATCGCCCGACCTGTCGGACGCGCTGAAACGCGAGCAGTCGAGCGTGCAGCAGCTGGAAGCGGAAGTGGCGCGCCAGCAGATCCTGGCCAAGAAACAGAAACTGCTGGCCCGGCGCGAAGCGGACACGGCGGAAATCGAGCGCCTGTCCGCGCAGCGCACGCTGGAGCGCTATGAAAACGTGGCGCAGGTGGGCATCATCGCCAAGATCGATTACCAGAAGGCCAAGGACGCCTTGAATTCCGCCGAGATCCGCAGCAGGCACGCTTCGCAGGCGGCGGGCCTGGAAGGCGAGGACGTGAGCCTGGCGCTGAAGACCCGGGTCAACGAACTGGAACGCCAGCGCCTGAGCCGCGACAACGCCCAGCGCAGGGTCGACGAGCTGACCGTGCGCGCGCCCGTCAATGGCTTCATCGGCACGCTGTCGGTGGCCAACCGCAGCGTGGTGCAGGCCAACACGGCCCTGATGACCCTGGTCGACCTGTCGCAGCTGGAAGTGGAGCTGGAAGTACCGGAAACGTATGTGGCCGACATCGGCCTGGGCATGAGCGCCGAGATCGAGACGGGCGCCATCCGCGCCTCCGGCAAGCTGTCGGCGCTGTCGCCCGAGGTGGTCAAGAACCAGGTGCTGGCGCGCGTGCGCTTCAACGGCGAGCAGCCGGCCGGCCTGCGCCAGAACCAGCGCGTCTCGGCACGCCTGCTGATCGACGAGCGGCCCAATGTGCTGATGCTGGCGCGCGGGTCCTTCGTCGAAGCCGAAGGCGGACGCTTTGCCTACGTGGTGCGCGATGGCGTGGCCGTCCGCACGCCCATCAAGCTGGGCGCCACCAGCATCGCTGCCGTCGAGATTCTCGGCGGCCTGAAACTGGGCGACAAGGTGGTGGTCGCCGGCACGGAAAATTTCGCGAACGCGACCCGCGTCGCACTCAATTAATTTCAGTCAACAAGGAGGCTTCCCATGCTGCGCATGCAAAACCTGAGCAAGATCTACCGCACCCACATGATCGAGACGCACGCGCTGCGCGGCTTCGAGATCCACGTCCGCCAGGGCGAATTCGTCACCGTCACGGGACCGTCCGGCTCCGGCAAGACGAGCTTCCTGAACATCGCCGGCCTGCTCGAGGAATTCACCGATGGCGAATACATCCTCGACGGCGTCAACGTCAAGGGCATGGACGACAATGCCCGCTCGCGCCTGCGCAATGAAAAACTGGGCTTCATCTTCCAGGGTTTCAACCTGATCCCCGACCTGTCGCTGTTCGACAATGTCGACGTGCCGCTGCGCTACCGGGGCTTCAACAGCGCCGAGCGCCGCGAACGCATCGAGGATGCGCTGGCCAAGGTGGGACTGGCCTCGCGCATGAAGCATTATCCGGCCGAGCTGTCGGGCGGACAGCAACAGCGCGTGGCGATCGCGCGCGCACTGGCCGGCTCGCCGAAACTGCTGCTGGCCGACGAACCGACGGGCAACCTGGATACGCAGATGGCGCGCGGCGTGATGGAACTGCTGGAGGACATCAACGCGCAAGGCACGACCATCCTGATGGTGACGCACGATCCCGAACTGGCGCTGCGTTCGCAACGCAACGTGCACATCATCGACGGCCAGGTGTCGGACCTGGTGCAGCATGGCGCCACGCTGTCGGCCAGGCCACAGCACGCGACCGCCTAGGAGCCGCCATGTTCCACTACTATTTCAAGCTGGGCCTGCGCAACCTGCGCCGCAATCCCGCCCTGACGGCATTGATGGTACTGACCCTGGCCGTCGGCGTGGCCGCCAGCGTGGCCACCGTGACCATCCTGCACGCCATGTCGGGCGACCCCTTGCCGCACAAGAGCGACCGCCTGTTCGTGCCGATGATCGACGTGGTTCCCTTGAAAGGCTATACGCCGGGCACCAAGCCCAGCTTCGGCCAGGCGCAGCTCGCCTATACCGATGCGAAGAACTTCATGGCCAGCAAGATAGGCATCCGCCGCAGCGTCATGTACGGCGTGGCCGGCCCCGTGGAACCGGCGCGCCGGGACCTCGGCGCCTTCCGGGCACAGGGCCTGGCCCCCACGCGCGATTTCTTCGCCATGTTTGAAGTGCCCTTCCTGTATGGCCAGCCATGGAGCGAGGCCGACGACGACAGCGGCGCCGACGTCATCGTCCTGAGCCGCGCCCTGGCGGAAAAGCTGCTGGGCACAGTCAATCCCGTGGGCCAGCGCGTGACGGTGCTGGGACGCCCCTATCTGGTCAGCGGCGTGCTCGCTCGGTGGGACCCCGTGCCGCGCGTGCACCGCATCATCGGCAGCAAGGGCGCCTTCGGCACGGAAGATGAATTCTTCATTCCGTTTGCCAGCGCCATCCGCCACGAAACGGGGCATGACGGCGGCATGGCCTGCAGCGGCGTCGAGCGCAGCCCCGGTTACCAGGGCATCCTGGCGTCGGACTGCACCTGGCTGCAATTCTGGTTCGAAATGGCCAGCGCCGGCGAACGCAGCGACCTGCAGGCTTATCTCGACAGCTATGCGGCCGAACAGCGCAAGCTGGGCCGCATGCCGCGCCATGCGCCCAACATGCTGTACGACGTCAGGCAGTGGCTCGATTTCCTGAACGTGGTCGACAACGACAACAAGCTGGCCGCCTGGCTGGCCTTCGGCTTCCTGCTGCTCTGCCTGGTCAATACCATCGGCCTGCTGCTGGCCAAGTTCTCCGTGCGGGCGGCGGAAGTTGGCATCCGCCGCGCACTGGGCGCCACGCAGCGCGACATCTTCCGCCAGTTCCTGATCGAGACAGGCGTCATCGGCCTGGCCGGCGGCGTACTGGGCCTGCTACTGGCCTTTGCCGCCCTGGCCGTAGTGAGTTCGCAGTCGAAAGAGCTGGGCACCGTGGCGCACCTGGATGTCCCGATGCTGCTGCTGACGTTTGCCGTCTCCGTACTGGCGGCCTTGCTCGCAGGGCTGCTGCCCACCTGGCGCGCCTGCCAGGTCACGCCGGCCATGCAGCTCAAATCCCAATGACCCCCACCTTTTCACAATGAGGCCCCACATGGAAATCCGCCCCATCCTGTCGGCGCTGATGCGCAGCAAGACCGGCGCCGTGCTCGTCGCCGTGCAAGTCGCCATCAGCCTCGCCATCCTGGCCAACGCCTTGTACATCGTCAACCTGCGCCAGGCCATCGCCGCCCGTCCCACCGGCGTGGCGGCCGAAAACGACATCTTCTATGTCAAAGTCCAGAACATGGACAAAGGCAGCCCGCAGCGCCAGATAGCCGAGCAGAAGCGCCAGGCCGCGATCCTGCGCGCCCTGCCGGGCGTGGCCTCCGTGGCGCAAACCACGCAGGCAGTGCTGTCGCGTTCCGGCAGCAGCACCAACGTCGCGGCCAAACGCGGACAGGCCGAGGCCAGCGCCGGCACCTCGATGTACGTCACGCCCGATTCGCTGGTCAGGACGTATGGCCTGAAGCTGGTGGAAGGCCGCGATTTCCATCCCGACGAGGTCCCGGAAATCAATGAAGACGTCGATGAAACCTTCCCCAAGGTGGTGATCGTGACGCGCGCCGCGGCGCAAAAGATCTGGCCAGGCGAAACCAGTTTTGTCGGCAGACCCCTGTTCAATGGCACCGGCGACAACGATGACGAGATGCGCGTGATCGGCGTGGTGGAACGGTTGCAGACGCAGGTCGGCCAGGTCAGCGCCCAAGGCGAATATTCGATCATCCTGCCGGCGCGCCTGACGGGCGGGCGCGATGCGCTGCTATTTGCCGTGCGGGCAGAACCAGGCCAGCGCAACCGCCTGATGCAGGAGGCGGAACAGGCCATCCGCACGTCCAGCACCGAGCGCCTGCTGGTGCGCACGGATACCCTGGAGCAGCACCGCAAAGCACGTTATCTGGCCGACCAGGGCTTGTCCTGGATGCTCATCGCCGTCAGCACCCTGCTGCTGCTGGTGACGGCCAGCGGCATCGTCGGCATCGCCAGCCTGTGGGTCTCGCAGCGGCGCAAGCAGATCGGCGTGCGGCGCGCGCTTGGTGCGCGCCGCATCGACATCCTGCGCTACTTCCTGACGGAGAATTTCATGATCACCAGCGTCGGCGTGGCGGCCGGCGTGCTGCTCGCCCTGGGCCTGAATCAGCTGCTGGTAAGCCAGCTGGAAATGGCGCGCCTGCCGCCCGGCTACCTGCTGGCCGGCGCGCTGGTATTCTGGCTGCTGGGCGTGGGCGCGGTGTACGGCCCGGCGTGGCGCGCGGCCAGTATTTCGCCGGCCACCGCCACCCGCAGCACCTGAGCCGACACCTGAGTGATATGCTGCACGCATGCCTACCGTACTGATTATTGACGACAATGCCGCCGTGGCCATCGCGCTCGACGTGCTGTTTTCGCTGCACGAGATCGATGCGCTGCGCGCCGCCTCGCCCGAAGAGGGCCTGCAGCTGCTCGAGCGCCACGCCATCGACCTGGTGGTGCAGGACATGAACTTCACGGCCGACACCACCTCGGGCGAGGAAGGCAGCGCGCTGTTCCACGCCATCCGCGCGCGCTACCCGGACCTGCCCGTGGTCCTGCTGACGGCCTGGACGCAGCTCGACGCGGCCGTCGACCTGATCAAGTCCGGCGCGGCCGACTACCTGGCCAAGCCATGGGACGACCGGCGCCTGATCGCCAGCGTGCAAAACCTGCTGGAGCTGGGGCAGGCCAGCCGCGCGCTGCGCCAGCGCGTGGTGGCCGAGCAGCGCCAGCGCCATGCTCTGGAACACGACTTCGACCTGCGCGGCATGGTGTGGCAAGACCCGGCCACCGAACGCGTGGTGCACCTGGCGTGCCAGGTGGCGCGCGCCGACGTGCCCGTGCTCATTTCGGGGCCGAACGGCAGCGGCAAGGAACGCATCGCCGCCATCGTGCAAGCCAATTCCCAGGTCGCCAGCGGTCCTTTCGTGGTGCTCAATTGCGGCGCCGTGCCGGTGGACCTGATCGAGGCGGAACTGTTCGGCGCCGAGGCCGGCGCGTACACGGGCATCACCCGCGCGCGCGACGGCAAGTTCGATGCGGCCGACGGCGGCACCCTGTTTCTCGACGAGATAGGCAACCTGCCGCTGGCCGGGCAAATGAAGCTGCTGCGCGTGCTGGAAACGGGACGCTTCGAGCGCCTCGGCTCGAACCGCGAGCGGCAGGTGAAAGTGCGCGTCATCAGCGCCAGCAACGCCGACCTGCCGGCGATGATCAAGGCCGGCACGTTTCGCGAAGACCTGTTTTACCGCCTGAACGTGATCGAACTGCGCCTGCCGCCGCTGGCCCAGCGCCCGCTCGACATCCTGGTACTGGCGCGGCATTTCCTGGGCGGCGAAAAAACGCTCGATGCGCAGGCGCAAACGACCCTGCTGGCCCACGGCTGGCCGGGCAATGTGCGCGAACTGAAAAACGTCATGCAGCGCGCCAGCCTGCTGACGGCAGGTCCCGTGATCCGCGCGCAGGAGACGGGCTTGCCGCTGGCAGGCGTGCCATCGCCGCGCGCGCCGCAGGATGGCGCCGCGATGGAGCCGGACCGCGACAGCGTCACCGCCGCCCTGGCGCGCGCGCAAGGCGTGGTGGCGCAGGCGGCGCAGGAACTGGGACTGTCGCGCCAGGCGCTGTACCGGCGCATGGAACGCCTGGGCATCGCGCGCGGCTGATGGCCTACCATCCCATGCGCCTCTCCCTGCTCACGCGCTGGACGGCGCTGATCGTCACCTTGCTGGTGCTGGGCATCGTCATCGCCCTGCTGCTCGCGCATTTTTTGCCAGGCCAGCCGCTGCTGGTGCTGGCCGGCACCCTGCTGTGCGTGCTGCCGGTGGCCATCATTACCATCCGCGCGCAGCTGCAAGCCATGCTGTCGCTGTTCCGCGCCCTGGGCGGCACGGTCGCCAGCTACCAGGACGGCGACTTCGGCTTCAGCTTGCGCTGGCAGCAGAACGATGAACTGGCCGACCTGGTGGCGGCCCACAATGCGCTGGGCGACGTGCTGCGCAAGCAGCGCCTGGACCTGGTGCAGCGCGAACTGCTGCTCGACACCATGGTGCAAAACACGCCGGTGGCCATGCTGCTGGTGGCCGAGGGCAGCGCCATCGTCTACGCCAACCTGGCCGCGCGCCAGCTGCTGCATCACGGCCGCCGGCTCGAAGGGCGCCACCTGGCGGACATCGTGCGCGGAGCGGCGCCGGCCCTGGCCGAGGCGCTGGCGCGCCGCAACGACGGCCTGTTTACCAGCGGCGAAGGGGAACAGGAAGAGGTGTATCACCTGGCGCGGCGCAGCTTCAGCTTGAACGGGCGCAAGCATGAACTGCTGCTGCTACGCCAGCTGACCCTGGAACTGCGGCGCCAGGAAGTGCAGACCTGGAAAAAAGTCATTCGCGTCATCAGCCATGAGCTCAACAACTCGCTGGCGCCACTGGCCTCGCTGGCCCATTCGGGCGCCGAACTGGTGCGCCGCGGCCAGACCGAACGCCTGCCGCAAATCCTCGCCACGATCGAGGAGCGCACGCGCCACCTGGAAACCTTCATCCTCGGCTATGCGCGCTTTGCCAAGCTGCCCGCGCCACGCCTGGCGCCATGCGAATGGCAACCGTTTCTCGACAGCCTGGCCTCGCAAGCGGCCTTCACGCTCGACGGTACGCCGCCCGCGCAGGCCGCCATGTTCGACGCGGCGCAGATGCAGCAGGCGCTGCTCAACCTGCTCAAGAATGCGCTGGAATCGGGCTCGCGGGAAGCGCATATCGGCCTGCAGGTCAGCCAGGCGCAAGGGCAGCTGCGCATCGAGGTGCGCGACCGCGGGCCGGGCATGAGCGGTGCCGTGCTGGAAAACGCGCTGGTGCCGTTTTATTCCACCAAGCGCAGCGGCACGGGCCTCGGCCTGGCGCTGGCGCGCGAAATCGCCGAAGCCCATGGCGGGCGCATCACCCTGGCCAATCGCGAGGGCGGCGGCCTGGCGGTGACATTGATTCTTCCTTTGCCGGATAGAAACTAGTTACCGCCGTAACGATTTTTCAAAGCACGGTCTGTGCGATTATTTTTCAATATTATATTGACAATTAGAGTTTTAAATATTGCAACACTGCGAGCGCCATGCCCGTATGTTAGAAATAAGCTATTTAAGTTTGCATAATGATATAAAAATAGCTCATTGACAATGAAATGTCTTGGCGATAATTTATCTGAGCGGTACGGTTTTTTTGAAACATCAATCGTTTTTTCGCGGGGATAAATATGAAACTGAAATCACTCATCGCAGTAGCGCTCCTGAGCGCAGCTTCCATCGGTGCAGCACAGGCGACAGCGTATAACGTCGACCTGAGCAACACCACGGGCAACCTGTGGACAGGCGGCTTCAACGCCACGCCCAGCCCGCTCGGCGCGTTTACCGATACCTTCACCTTCACTCCCGATGCCACGTTCGGTTCGACCGCGCAAGCCTTCCTGGCCAACCTGTCGGTCACAGGCAGCGATGCCTCGTCCATCAACTTCAGCGGCGCCAACCTGAACGGCATCGCCCTGACTGGCTTTGGCGGTCCCACCGTCTTCGGCTATGCCCAAGGCGAGGTGCTGGCGCAAACCAGCCTGCTATTCAACGGCCCCTTGGTCCTCACCGTCATGGGCAACAGCAATGGCGGCAGCTATGGCGGCACCTTCAACCTGAACCTGGCCCCGGTCCCCGAACCGGAAACGTATGGCATGCTGCTGGCCGGCCTCGGCGTACTGGGCTTCCTGGCGCGACGCCGCAAGCAATCTTGAGCTCCCCTCCCAAAAGACGCTGCGGCGTCTTTTTTGCGTCCGGCTGCTAAACTGCCGCCATGACGACCGACTTTACCTCCACCAGCCATCCCGCTTTCAGCCACCCGGGCCATCCTCCTGCCACCACCACCGAGCACCGCGGCATCCGCTACCTGCACCTGGGGACCAAGTGGGTGCAGGGCGCCATGCGCCTGGACAAACCCGACGCCATCGAGCTCGAATACGTGCAGATGATGATGATGTGGATGCTCTTCAAGACGCAGCCCAGACGCATCGTGCAACTGGGCCTGGGCAGCGCCGCGCTGACCAAATTCAGCTACCGCCGCTTTCCCGACGCCGCGGTCACGGCCATTGAACTCAATCCGAACGTGATCGCCATCTGCGGCGCCCAGTTCGCGCTGCCGCCGAACGACGCGCGCCTCGACGTGCGCGAAATGAATGCACTCGACTTCGTGCTCGACCCTGCCAACCATGGCACCGTCGACGCGCTGCAAGTGGACCTGTACGACGAAGAGGCGCGCGGTCCCGTACTCGACACGCCCGAGTTCTACCAGGCCTGCTTCGACTGCCTGACGGACGACGGCATCATGTGCACGAATGTCTTCGGCGACTTCCCCAACTACGACAAGAATTTGCAGGCGATGGAACTGGTCTTCGACGCCGTCGTCTGGGTGCCGGAAATGGAAGATGAAAACATCGTCGTGCTGGCCTTCAAAAAATCGCCATCGCTCGACTTCAGCGACTTGTACGAACGCGCCGCCGCCATCAAGAAGCAGTTCAACCTGCCTGCCAAGAACTGGGTCAACGGCTTGAAGCAGTGGATGCTGGACCAGCAGTAAGGCACCAGGCTCACGCCGGCAGCAGCGCGCCCAAACGGCGCGCCAGGCCATCCATGTTCTCGGCCGGCACCTGCGCATAGCCGAGCAGGAAACCGTTCCAGCCTGCGCCTTCGTCCACCCTGTCGCCCGTGCCATGCGCGGACAGCGCCAGCGCCACGATGCCATCCTGCGCAGCGCGGCGGCTCAGGACCAGGTCATCCCACGCCGCATCGTGAAAACGCAGCGCCAGGTGCATGCCGGCCGTGCCGCCATGGATGGTCGCGCCCGCGCACGCATGGCGCTGCAGCGCCTCGCTCAAGGCATCGCGGCGCTGGCGGTACAGGCGGCGCATGCGCCGCACATGGCGCGCAAACAGGCCGCTGCACAGGAACTCGGCCAGCGCCAGCTGTTCCGCCACCCTCCCCCGGGCGGCGCCCTGCGCCTGCATCTGCGCGAAGGCCCCGGCCAGCGGGGCCGGTACGACGATAAAGGCCAGGCGCAAGGCGGGAAACATAGTCTTGCTGAACGTGCCCAGGTACACGACGGGCGCATCCGCCACCAGTCCCTGCATGGCCGCCAGGGGCGGACCGCCATGGCGAAACTCGCTGTCGTAATCGTCCTCGATGATCAGGGCGCCAGCGGCACGGGCGCGCTCCAGCAGCGCCATGCGGCGCGCGGGACTGAGCACGCTGCCCGTCGGGTACTGGTGCGACGGTGTCGTGTAGATCAGGCGCGGCGGCGCCGCGTGCCAGTCAGCTTCCGTGGGCGCGATGCCATCCATGTCGACGGCAATGCCCGTCACCTGCAGGCCGGCGCCGCGGCCTGCCGCCAGCGCGCCGCCATAGCCGGGGTGCTCGATCCACAAGGTATCGCCCTGGTCGGCAAAGGCGCGCAGGCACACATCGAGGCTGCTCTGCGTGCCGTCCGTGATGAACACCTGGCCCGCATCGCACACGACGCCGCGCGCGGCGCGCAAATGGTCGGCAATGGCCATGCGCAACTGCGGCTCGCCGGCAGGATCGCCGTAATTGAGCTGGCGCGGCGTCAGCGCGCGCCACGCGCGGTCCAGCATGCGCCGCCACTGCGCCAGCGGGAATTCATCGAGCGCCGGCACGCCGGGGGCAAACGCGCCCATCGCGTCGGCGGGAAACACCACCGAGGCATTCACGTCCTGTCCCGCCACGCCGCGCAAATGCCGCGCGCGGCGCGACAAGCCACCGTTGCCCCCGGCCGCAGGCGCAGCCGCAGGCATGCCGGCGCTGCCGGCGACCACGGTACCGCGCCGGTCCGGCAAGACAAACCCCTCGCTGGCCAGCTGCTCATAGGCGTACAGCACGGTATTGCGCGCCAGTCCCAGTTCGGCCGCCAGCACGCGCGTGGCGGCCAGACGCGTGCCCGGCGCCAGCTGGCCGCCGCGGATCGCCGCGCGCAGGCATTCATGCAGCAGGCGCTGGCGCGACCAGCCCCGCCCGCGGTGCGTGCGCTCGAACGCGTTCAGCAGCAAAGCGAAGTCCATGCGCCCCCTTCATTGTGGCTCTAAATTATTTGTCGGTTCTGGATCTTTTTTCAGGGCCAGATGCCGATTATAGTGCGGCCTGCTTCTTCAACCAACGGGACTTCCACCATGACCGCTACCGCCCTGCCCCCCAGCCTCCGCACCCGCGTGCGCCGCGTCGCCGAACTGGCCAGCTATGAGCAGACCGCCCTGCACGCCATCCTCGATGCCGCCTACCTGTGCCATATCGCCTTCCGCGACGACAAGGGCAGCCATTGCATCCCGACCGCCTGCTGGCGCATCGGTGGCCACCTGTACATCCATGGTTCGAACGGCAGCCGCATGCTCAAGCAGCTCCTGCTCGACGGCGACGCGTGCGTGACGGTCAGCCATCTCGACGGCCTGGTGCTGGCGCGCTCCGCCTTCAATCACACCATGAACTACCGCTCGGCGATGGTCTACGGGCGGTTCGAGAAAGTCAGCGACATCGGCCAGCAGCATGCGGCCATGGACGCGCTGATGGAGAAGCTGGCGCCGGGCCGCCTGGCACAGGTGCGCGGCGGCAGCGCCAAGGAATACGCGGCCACCACCGTGCTGCGCATCGCGCTCGACGAATGCGCCGTCAAGCAGCGCACGGGCGGGCCGCTCGACGATGCGGGCGACATGGCGCATGCCGTCTGGACGGGCGAACTGCCCTTCACGCACGGCCGTGGCGCGGCCATTGCCGATGCGCTCAACACCTGCGAATTGCCCCCGTATGCCGCCGCCTGGGGCACGGAATCCGCTTGACCGGCCAGCGTGCTTGCCCGATGATCGGCGTTGATGGCGATCGCCACCATTTACCAACCGATCCAATCACGCATGGAGCATATGATGATGAAGCGAGTATCCCTGGCTGCGGCCCTGACGGTCATGCTGGCCTGTGGCGGCAGCGGCGCGGCACTGGCCGCCGATGCGGGCGACGCGGCCCTGAAGGCGGCCATCGCCGGCAGTGCGCGCACGCCGGCCAACGCGCTGCGCGACAGCGCCCGCCACCCGTATGAAACGCTGACGTTCTTCGGCATCAAGCCGAACATGACGGTGGTGGAACTGGCGCCCGGCGGCGGCTGGTACACGGAGATCCTGGCGCCCTACCTGCGCGACAACGGCAAGCTGATCGCCGCCGGCAACGACCCGCAGTCCGCCAGCGAAGGCGCACGCCGCGGCGCGGCGCGCTTCCAGCAAAAACTCGACGCCAACCCTGGCGCTTTCGGCAAGGTGGAAATCGGCGCCTTCGCGCCGCCCACCACCTACCGCATCGCCCCCAAGGGCACGGCCGACATGGTGCTCACCTTCCGCAATATCCACAACTGGATACCGATCGGCGACGAGGGCATGAAAACCCTGTTCAAGGAAGTGTATGACAGCCTGAAACCGGGCGGCGTGTTCGGCGTCGTCGAACACCGCCTGCCGGCCAGCAAGACGCAGGATGCCACGGCCAGCAGCGGCTACATGCACGAGGCGTATGTGATCAAGCTGGCCGAGAACGCCGGTTTCAAACTGGCGGCCAAGTCGGAAATCAACGCCAATCCCAAGGACACGGCGGACCATGAGGGCGGCGTCTGGGCACTGCCGCCCACCTACGCCAACAAGGACGTGGAACGGGCCAAATACACGGCCATCGGCGAGAGCGACCGCATGACCCTGAAGTTCGTCAAGCCGTAAAAAAATGGCGGCGCGCCGTCCTGGCGCGCCGCCGTTGCTGCTTCAAACGCTGTCCTAGATATACATGCCATACACCGCGCAATAGCGCGATACGAATGTGCACTGGTTTGCATTCGCGTCCTCGGTGCACTCAATCAACGCCTTCGAGCACTCACGGAATGTCGGTTGCGCGTACGCAGTGTTCAAGACACCAGCGAGGCCACAGGCGGCACCGAAGAGAAAGACGGCTTTTTTTACATTGATCATGTTTATCTCGTTCCCAAAGAATTGAGCCAAAAACAACTGATGGCGCACGCATGGCCTGGCGCGTGCCACCGCATGCCTACAGGTGGATGCCGTACACGCCGCACAGGCGCTTGACCAGTGCGCAGGCGTCGGCATCGCCGTCCGCCACGCACGAGGTATAGGCTTCCTCGCAGGTTTCGCGCGTTGGCAGCGCATACGCGGAAGAACTGATGGCGCCGGCAAAACCGACGGCGGCGCAAAAGACAAAGACGGCTTTTTTCACATTGATCATTTTTATCCCATTCCCAAGAGTTGAGTCGTTATAAAAACCACTGAAGACACAGGCTTCAGCCGCCGGAAACCGCCTGTCGACAGACGAATTTCGTGGCGAATGGAAATAATAGCACTCTAAAAAATTATTAAATATGCAAACAGGAAAACAAGATAACGTCTCTTTTTCTGCCTGTTTCATGAAATAAAAACCGGCCTGCCGCCATTCTGGCGCGCACTTGCATGGAAACAGGCGAAAAAAAACCGCAGGCGACGCTGCGGTTTTTGTATCGACACCTTATTTCTTCGCTTCCTTCGGTTTCACCGGCACCAGGCTCAGGTCCTGGAAGTCATAGCTGAAATCCGTCTCGGCCGACACGGGCGCCATCTTCACCCTGTCGATGCTGCCATCGGGATTGAGCGAGAACGTCACGTAGGCGTCGGCGTTGAAGTTGCGCTCTTTCCAGCGCACGATGAAGGTATCGTGCTGCCAGTGTTCCAGCTCGCCCGTCAGGTCCGGCGTGCGCGTAAAACTGAGGATGTGCTTCTTGCCCTCGGGCTTGATCACGACCTTGCCATACCAGGCATCCTCGTACTCGCCGTCGTACGCCGCCAGCGGCAGCGACGGCTGCGATTTGGCCGCGCGCGCGCTCGACGCCTTGCCCTGCTTCTTGACTTCCTCCGCATGCTGGTCCTGCTCCACCTTGGCCACCAGCGCGAGCCAGTCCGACGGCGCCGCCTGCAGGTAATGGTCGAGAATGCGCCATTGCATCGCCGTCATGGAACCGCCGTTTTCCGCGTTGGTCAGAATGGCCACGCCCAGTTTTGCCTCCGGCACCATCACCACGCGCGAATAAAATCCCTGCAGCGCGCCGCCGTGCATGGCCACCTTCATGCCCTTGTAGTCGCGCAGCTGGAAGCCCAGGCCATACGCGCTGAAATTCGGCTTGGTCGCCGCCAGCGCCGGTTTTGGTTCGGGAATCTTGATCGGCGTTTGCGCCGTCCACATTTCGCGGCCCTGCTTTTCGCTGAACAGGCGCGCTTCCTTGCCGTCCTTGTCCTTCACGCCGGCGATCTTGCCGCCGTCGAGCAGCACCATCATCCACTTGGCGATATCTTCCGCATTCGTGTTGATGCCGACGGCGCCCACGGCGTTCGGCACGGGCATCGACTTGACGGCGGCAATCTTGCCGTCGATCTTGCTGTGCGCGTTGGCGACATCGGGATTGCCCGCGTTCTCAAGCAGGCTGGTGGTGGTGCCCGTCATGCCCAGCGGCGCCAGGATGCGCTCATGCATGGCCTCGCCCCAGCTCTTGCCCGCCTTGTCGGCGATGATCTTGCCGGCCACGATGTACAGCAGGTTATCGTAGGCATAGCTGTTGCGAAAACTCGTGGCGGGACGGATGTAGCGCAGCTTCTCGATGATCTCGTCGGTGCTGAACGTGGTGGTGGGCCACCACAGCAAGTCGCCCGCGCCCAGGCCCAGGCCACTGCGGTGCGTCAGCAAATCGCGGATGGTCATGGCGCCCGTCACGTAGGAATCGTGCATCTGGAAGCCGGGCAGGTGCTTGGTGACGGGATCGTCCCAGGCCAGCTTGCCTTCGTCGACCAGCATGGCCAGCGCGGCGGCCGTGAAGCCCTTCGAGTTCGATGCCACTTCGAACAGCGTCTTCGCGTCGACGGCCGCCGGCTCGCCCAGCTTGCGCACGCCAAAGCCCCTGGCGGTGACGACCTTGCCATCCTTGACGATGGCGATCGCCATGCCGGGCACGTCGAACACCTTCAGGGCGGTGGCGACGTCGCGGTCAAGATCGAAGGCGGGCGCGGGCGCGGATGCGGCGGCAGCGACGGGTAAGGCATCGGCTGCCAGCGCCGGCACGGCGATGCTGGAAAACGCCAGCACGATGGCGGCGGCAAGACGGTTCATGGAATGCATGGTCAGGATGTCCAAAAAAAAGGTTCAATGCGCTTGCGCGGCCATCAATTTATCGACGCTTTCCTGCGTCACCGGGTGGTAGCGTTCGCGTGCCTGCGCATACACGTCCTTGGCCCACGCATGGCCTTGCGGCGTCTTCATCAAGGCGCCGTACAGGGGCACGACGAACTTCTGGCGGCCCACGCTCATCAGGAAGGCTTGCAGCGGCTGGCGCACATCGTAGCCGGCGTTCACGGAGGCCAGGTAGAAGCGGTACGCCACTTCATTGTTGCCGCTCTTGCCCACGCCGTAGACCTGGTCCAGCTCACGCAATTGCGCGGCGCTGGCCTTGTTGTTGATGTCGTTCAGGAAGTGCATCGATTCGATGGCGATCCACTTGTTCATGCCCAGGTCCTTCGTCGACAGTTCGCCTTTCAGCCAGGCGTCGCGGTGCTGGTCCAGCAGCGCCAGGCGCGGCGACACGACGCGCTGCGCGCTGGCCGGCACGCCCGTGCCATACAGCCATTCCTGGAGTTCCGCTTCCGGCATCACGTCCGGATGCTGCGCCAGCAGGTTCTTGCGCAGGTAGGCGACGAACTGGTCCGTCGTCACGCTCTGGAACGCATGCTGGTCGAACCAGCCGCGCAGGAAAGGATCGAACACGGCGCGGCCCGCACGGCGCTCCATGGTGGCCAGGAACCAGGCGCCCTTCGGATAGATGATGCCGTCGTCCGTGTACGTTTCCGCGGGATTGGCATCCGCATCGCGCGTGACCAGCGCCGTTTTCGCCGCCGGCAGTTCCTTGATCGAGGCGGCCAGTTCTTCCTGGTCGACCTGCACGCCCATCTGCGCCACTTCGCTGCCATACAGCTGCTCGACGATGCGCGTGGTGACGTAGGTGGTAAAGCCTTCGTTGAGCCACATGTGCTTCCACGACGCATTGGTGACCAGGTTGCCCGACCACGAGTGGGCCAGTTCATGCGCGATCAGGTCGACCAGGCTGCGGTCGCCCGCGATCATGGTCGGCGTGAGGAAGGTCAGGCGCGGGTTTTCCATGCCGCCGTAGGGGAACGATGGCGGCAGCACGATCATGTCGTAGCGGCCCCAGCCATACGGGCCATACAGGGCCTCGGCGGCCTGGATCATCTTTTCCGTATCGGCCAGCTCGTATTCGGCGGCCTGGATGCGCGGCGGTTCCGCATACACGGCGGAGCGGGGGCCGAGTTTACGCACTTCCAGTTCGCCGATGGCGATGGCCAGCAGGTAGGACGGAATCGGCTGCGGCATCCTGAATTTCCAGCCGCCCTTGCCCGTCGCCTTTTCGTCGTTCTCGGCGCTCATCACGACGCGCATGCCGCTCGGCGCCTCGATGCGCGCGCCATAGGTAAAGCGCACGGCCGGCGTATCCTGCGACGGCACCCACGAGCGGGCGTTGATGCTTTGCGACTGGCTGAACATGAAAGGCAGCTTGCCCGACATGGTCTGCTGCGGCGTGAGCCACTGCAGCGCGATGGCGTTGGGGGCCGTGTGATAGTAGACGCGCACCTTGCCCGGCTGGCCCGTGGTCGTGATGCGCAGCGCCTGGCCCTTTTCCGGGTCGGCCTTGTCCAGCTGGTACGGCGCCATCTGCCATGCGCCGCGCTTGTCCTGTACCTGCACTTTCGCAATCGACAGGTCGCGCGTATCGAGCACCAGGGTACGCGCCGCCGGGTCGATCCAGTTCAACGACAGCTCGGCATAGCCGCTCAAGGTCTTTTGCTTGAAGTCGGCTTTCAGGTCCAGCTGCAGGTCGCGCGTGCGCACCTGGTCGTAGCGCGCGTAGCTGAGGGGGTCGGCGTGCGCGGCCAGGGTTACCTGGCAGAGTAGCGCACAGCCCAGCGCGCGCAGGAAGGTCAAAGTTTGCATGGTCGTCTTTTGAATGATTTGCGAAAGCCCCGGTCCGTGTGCGCCGAGGCGTCGCGCAGAATAGCACTTCCGGCGCAGGCCGGCAGAAAAAAAAAGCCGGAGCGGCCGGCGCCCCCTGCCTATTTCGCCTCGGCCTTGGGCTCCGGCGCCTTGAGCGGCGTATTCAAATCCTTCATCAGATTGTTCTTGTCGCGATCCAGCTTGAACAGCTCCAGGCGCGATGGCGTGATTTTTCTCGGCCAGGCGTTATTGCTGATGTCGATATCGGCCGTCTCCCAATACGGGTCCTGCACCAGCCCCACCATCGGTTCATCCGTGATGATGACCTTGCTGATCTTGTGCGGCGAGTAGCGCCACACTTCGGCCGGCACGCGCTCGACGATCTTCTTGCCGCTTTTCAGTTCGATTTCCAGGATCAGCGGCATCACCAGGCCGCCGAGATTCGAAAAATCGACCAGGTACAGATGCTTGCCCATGTTGTGCTGTTCCAGCAGCTTTCTCTCCCATGGCTCCAGCGTTTCCTGCTCCTCCGCATAGCTGTTGCGGTCCTTGTTGGTGACCGTGAATTCATCGTGCCGGTTATAGAAATCCTTGAGCGCAGGGTCGAGGTCGACCTTCTTCGGCAGCGCCTTGTTGCGCTGGTCCGAGATCGAGATCGGTTGCGCGGCCTTCTGCGCCTTCTTCCACGCTTTCTCGACTTCGGGATTCTTCGTGCTCACGCCATATTCGCTGATACCGTCGATGCTGATGTCGACCGCGTCGGTGGTATAAAACCAGCCGCGCCAGAACCAGTCCAGGTCGGTGCCCGAGGCATCTTCCATGGTGCGGAAAAAGTCGGCGGGAGTGGGACGCTTGAACTTCCAGCGCAAGGCGTACTGCTTGAAGGCGAAGTCGAACAGCTCGCGCCCTAAAATGGTTTCGCGCAGGATGTTGAGGGCGGTGGCCGGCTTGTCGTAGGCATTCGCCGTGAACTGCAGCAGGGACTCGGAATTGGTCATGATGGGCACCTGGTTCTGGCTGCGCATGTAGTCGACGATCTTGCGCGGCTCGCCATTCCAGGAGGGGAAATGCTCTTCCCACGCCTGTTCGGCCAGGTACTGCAGGAAGGAATTGAGGCCCTCGTCCATCCACGTCCACTGACGCTCGTCCGAGTTGACGATCATGGGAAAATAATTGTGTCCCACTTCATGGATGATCACGCCAATCAGGTCATATTTCGCCGTCTTCGAATAGGTCAGCGCGCCCGTCTTCTTGTCCTTCACGGGGCGTCCGCCATTGAACGAGATCATCGGATACTCCATGCCGCCCACGGCGCCATTGACGGACAGCGCATTCGGATAGGGATAGTCGAAACTGTACTTGTTGTACTGCTCGATCGCGTGCACGATGGCGCGCGTGCTGTACTGCTGCCACAGCGGGTTGCCCTCGTTCGGATAGTAGGACATGGCCATCACGCGCTTGCCGCCGCTATTCAAGCCCTGCGCGTCCCAGATGAACTTGCGGCTCGACGCCCACGCCACGTCGCGCACATTGGCCGCCTTGAAGTGCCAGGTTTTCATCCCCGCCGCCTGTCCCTTTTCCGCCGCCAGCGCTTCGGCGGGCGTGATCACCAGCAGCGGCGTGTCGCTGTTCTTCGCCCGCGCCAGACGCTCGCGCTGCACCGCGCTCAGGACGGCGGCAGGATTCTGCAATTCGCCCGTGGCGGCCACCACATGGTCGCCCGGCACCGTCAGGTACAGCTCGTAGTCGCCAAATTCCAGCGTGAATTCGCCCGAGCCGAGGAACTGCTTGTGCTGCCAGCCGACGGCGTCGTAATACGCGGCCATGCGCGGAAACCACTGCGCGACCTGGAAGATCGCGTTCTTGTCGTCTTCAAAATATTCATAGCCGGAGCGCTCGACCAGCACCTTCTGGTCATTGATGCTGTAGGACCAGTCGATGCCGAAGCTGATGCTCTGGCCGGGCGCCAGCGGCGCCGGCAAATCGATGCGCAGCATGGTCTGGTTGACGACATACGGCAGCGGCTTGCCGTTGGCCGCTTTCACGGCGGTGAGCTTGAAGCCGCCGTCGAATTCACGGCCCACATGGATGGCGCGCAAATCCTCGAATTTCAGCGCCTCCTCTTCGCTGCCACTGAGCCAGGCCTGGCGCGACGGCGCGCTCAGGACGCGGCGCTGGTCGGCATCCTTGCGCAAGCCATTCTGGTCCAGCTGCAGCCACAGATACGCGAGGCTGTCGGGCGAGCGGTTGTGGTAGGTGATCTGTTCGCTGGCCGTGATTTCGCGGCGCGCTTCGTCCAGGGTGGCGCGGATCACGTAGTCGGCGCGCTGCTGCCAGTAGGCGTGGCCCGGCGCGCCGGACGCCGTGCGGTAGGCATTCGGCGTGGGCAGCAATTCTTCGAGCTGGCGGAACTTGTCGTCGAAGGGCGCCGCGGCGCACAGGCCGGGCAAGGGAGACAACAACGTCAAACACAGGGCAAGCAAGCGGACAAGGACCGGCATGGCGCATTCCATCTGGGAGTCGTGGACAGACTGCATTCTAAGTCGAGTCTGTTTGCAAATCGATCATTGTTGTCGAAGTCCCACACACCAGGCCGCAGCATCCCCCGGCGGCACTGGCGCGGACGCGGGCATTGGCGTATGATGCGCCTCGAACATTGGGGAGTAGTCGTCCTGCGGTCCTGCCGCGGGAACCTGTATCAACATAATTGGCCCGCAGGCCATGGTGCAGGTGGTTGCAGAACTTGACGAGACCATTGATCCAGGGCGGCCGCATGGGCCGGAGTCGCCCGTGGATCATTGGTTAATTCGTCCGGCCCGCGTACCTCTTGCAATCTCATGGAAGCATTCCTCATCTCCACCGGCATCGTCGGTCTCGCTGAAATCGGCGACAAAACCCAACTCCTGGCCTTTTTACTGGCCGCCAAATTCCGCAAGCCCTTGCCCATCGTGCTGGCCATTTTCGTCGCCACCATCGCCAATCACGCGTTTGCCGCCGCCATCGGCGCCTGGATCACCAGCATGCTGGGGCCGGACGTGCTGCGCTGGGTACTGGGCGTGTCCTTCCTGGCGATGGCTGCCTGGACCCTGATCCCCGACAAGCTCGATGAAGACGAAACCAGATTGGCCAAGTATGGCGTCTTCCTGACCACCCTGATCGCCTTCTTCATGGCGGAAATGGGAGACAAGACGCAGGTGGCCACGGTGGCGCTGGCGGCGCGCTACCACGACATCTACTCCGTCGTGCTGGGCACCACTTTCGGCATGATGCTGGCCAACGTGCCGGCCGTGTACCTGGGCGACAGGATCGCCAACCGCGTCTCGCTGCGCCTCGTGCACGGCATCGCGGCGCTGGTCTTTGCCATATTGGGCGTGGCGACCCTGCTGGGCGCGGGCGCGGCGCTGGGCTTCTGACGCGCAGCCTTAAATAATTTCTCATTTACAATGTTCATGTTCATAATTACAATGGCGGCGACATGAACACCGGCGCGCTGGCCCCGAATGGCCAGCGCGCTTTCTTGAGGAATGTATGCATTGGAATGGAAAAATGGCGGCGCTGTGCCTGGCCGCCTGCACCTGCCAGCTCCCCGCCGCCACGGCGGCGCCGGCGAACCACCAGACGGCAGCGCCGTCCGTGCCCGAAGTGCGCACGCGCGACCTGCTGTTGCTGGGCGCGGGCCTGATCCTGCTGCTGGGACTGCGCCGGCCCGAACACGATACGTGGCAAGACTAAAGCAGCAGTAGCACCGCATACTCGCGGCTCTCGTCGCGCAGGGCGATGCTGTTGCCCTCCTGCGCCACGCCGTCGAGCGACAATCCTGCGGGCCGCCCCTGCGCCTGTTCCACCGTGATCGCGTAGCTGCTGGCGCCAAAGCGGTAATGCAGCTTGAAGGCGCGCCAATCGGCCGGCATGTTCGGCGCCACGCGCAGCACGTTCGCTTCGCGCGTCAAGCCGAGCAGCGATTCGACGATCAGCCGGTACAGCCAGCCCGACGACCCCGTGTACCAGCTCCAGCCGCCGCGTCCCACGTGCGGCGCCACGGCATACACGTCGGCCGTCACCACGTACGGCTCCACCTTGTAGCGCGCCACGGCCTGCGCATCGACGCCGTGGCGCACGGGGTTGATCATGCGCAGCAGTTCCCACGCCTTTTCGCCATCGCCCAGGCGGGCAAACGCCATCGCCGTCCAGATGGCCGCATGCGTGTACTGGCCGCCGTTCTCGCGCACGCCCGGCACATAGCCGCGGATATAACCGGGGTTGAGGCTGGATTTATCGAACGGCGGATCGAGCAGCTGGATCACGCCAAGGTCTGTGCCAGGCCAGCGCCGCACCAAGCGCGCATCGACCTGGCGCATGGCGCCGGCGACCCGCTCCTTGTTGGCCGCGCCCGACAGCACGCCCCAGCTTTGCGAAATCGAATCGATCTGGCATTCCTCGTTCGTATGCGATCCCAATGGCGTGCCGTCGTCGAAATACGCGCGCCGGTACCACTCGCCATCCCACGCATGCTCCTCGACATTGGCCGCCAGCTTGACTGCTTCGTCGCGGCAGAACCGGGCGAACGCCGCGTCGCCGCGCAGCACGGCCACTTCCGCGAAGCGCTGCAGCACCTCGTACAGGAAGAAGGCCAGCCACACGCTCTCGCCCTTGCCATGCTCGCCCACCTTGTCCATGCCGTCGTTCCAGTCGCAGGAACCCATTAGGGGCAAGCCGTGCACGCCCAGGCGCAGGCCGTGGCGGATGGCGCGCACGCAGTGCTCGTACAGGTCGGCCGATTCGCCCGAGCGCACGGGCAGGTCGTAATACGAATCCTCTTCCGGCTTGACGGCGCGCCCCTCGATGAAGGGCGCCACTTCCGACAGCACGTTGACGTCGCCCGTGGCGATCACGTAGCGGCAGGCGGCCAGCGGCAGCCACAGGTAGTCGTCGGAGCAGTGCGTGCGCACGCCCCGGTCCGACGGCGGATGCCACCAGTGCTGCACGTCGCCCTCGACAAACTGGTGCGCCGCGCACAGCAGCAAATGGCCGCGCAGCAGCTGCGGCGCCGTGTGGATCATGGCCATCGCATCCTGCAGCTGGTCGCGGAAACCGTAGGCGCCGCCCGACTGGTAATAGCCGCTGCGCGCCCACAGGCGGCAGGCGATGGTCTGGTACATCAGCCAGCCATTGGCGATCACGTCGAGCGAGGGATCGGGCGTCTCGATGCGCACGGCGCCCAGGGTGCTGTCCCAGTGCGCGCGCACCGCGTCGAGCGCACTGCGGGCCGCCTCCTTGCCCGCATGGCGCTGCACCATGGTGCTGGCGTCCGCATTGCGGCGCCCGCCCACGCCGAGCAGGAAGACGATTTCGCGCTCCTGCCCCGGCTGCAGCTCGAACGGCACCTGGATGGCGGCGCACGGGTCCAATCCGGTACCCGCCTTGCCCGACAAGCGCACGCGGCGCAGCGCCGCCGGC
Organism: Janthinobacterium sp. FT14W; assembly: GCF_009208755.1. Taxonomy (NCBI): domain Bacteria; kingdom Pseudomonadati; phylum Pseudomonadota; class Betaproteobacteria; order Burkholderiales; family Oxalobacteraceae; genus Janthinobacterium; species Janthinobacterium sp. FT14W. The sequence goes on from NZ_WFLL01000003.1 coordinate 62,125, forward strand.
TGCGCCAGGCTGCCGTTGCGGCCGATGAATTCATTGCGGTCGCAGGTGATGGAGCGGATGCTGGCGTCCGTATTGAAAAATCCCACGCGGCCTGAAAACTCCGTGTTGTAGTTATTGCGCGCAAACAGGGCGCCGCTGATGGTGTCCACTTCAGTGGCCACGTGCATGCCGGACTTGGCGCGCAGGTCGGCCATCACCCATTCCACATAGCCCGTGACGGACAGGCGGCGCGGCACGCCGCTGTCGTTGCGCACCTTGATGACGGAGTATTTGACGGCCGCGTCCAGCGCCACATAGGTGCACAACTCGGTGGCGATGCCCCCTTCGCTGTGCTCGAACACGCTGTAGCCGAAACCGTGGCGCGTGACGTAGTCGCCGCTGCCGCGCGCGGGCAACGATGACGGCGACCAGAACTGGCCGCTCTGCTCGTCGCGCACATAGAACGCTTCGCCGGACAGGTCGGACACAGGGTCGTTCTGCCATGGCGTGAGGCGGAATTCATGCGCATTCTCGCTCCAGGTGTACGCCTGGCCGCCTTCCGACACCACGGTGCCGAATTGCGCATTGGCCAGCACGTTCGACCAGGGCGCCGGCGTCTGTTTTCCTTCGCCCGTGGTGATCACGTATTCGCGGCCATCGGGCGTGAAACCGCCCAGGCCATTTTCCAGGATCAGCTCGCGCTGTGGCGCCCGGTGCGGCACGCCGCCATGTTCGCGCGCGGGCTCTTGCAGCAGCGGCGGCATGCGCAGCACGGGACTGGCCGGGCGCTTGACCTGCTCGGCCAGCGTGCCGCGCAGGTCGCTGATGATGGCGCGCGCCACCGACTGCAGCAGGATGCGGTCTTCGTTGGCGATCTGCTCGGCCAGGCGCACGAAGATGCCGCCCGGGCGGTCGATCGCCTGCGCATCGATGCCCGAGGCGATCAGGCCCATGATCTGGTCGTGCAGCAGCTGGCGGTAGCCCGCCTGTTCCTCGTACCAGATCACCAGGTCCACCACCAGCCCTTTCAGGCGCCAGTAGGCATGCGCCTGCACCATCTGGCGCGCCAGTTCGATATTGGCCGTATCGCGTATCTGCAGCAGCACGATGGGCAGGTCGCCCGAGATGGCATACGCCCACAGGCCGGACTGGCCGCGCTGGTTCTTGATCAGGATGCTGGCCTCGGCACGCAAGGCCGCATTCGGATAGATCACGGCATTGGCCAGGCGCGCATACAGCTGCGCATCGGCTTCGCTGGCATTCAACTGGCGCAGCACCACCTGGCTGTGCGTCCAGGCCAGCTCGAACACGCGGTCGGCCAGATGGCGGTCCTGGTATTTGTCGATCAGGTGCAGCGCCGCCTCGCGCTGCTCCACCATGCCGGTCACGCTGTCGACCGTCACGGCCTGGTCGGGGGCCAGCGTGATGACGTAGCGGATGGCCACGATGGGGTCCAGCACGGAACCGTGACCGCCGCTCAACGGGCCGCTTTCCTGCAGCGCCAGCGGCAGTTGCGCCGTGTTGCCGCGGCCGATGAAGCGCGCGCGGTCCGTCTCGAACGAGACCTCGTAGCGCTCCGCGTCATGCACCGTCATCAGGTGCAGCAGCCACGGCATCTGCTCGTCTTTCGAACGGGGTCGGCGCGTGCACAGAATCGCATTTTCCTGCGCCAGGATTTCCGTCTGCACGAACAGCTTGCTGAACGCGGGATGGGCCGCGTCGGCCGCCGCCGGCGCCATCACCACTTCGGCAAAGCTGGTGATCTCGATGCGCCGCTGGCGGTTCGAATTGTTGCTGATGCGGGTACGGCGGATTTCGATGTCGTCCTCGGGCGAGACGACGATTTCCGTGTACAGATCCAGGCCGTGGTCGGCGCGGCGGAACTCGGCACGTCCCTCGGAAAAGATCACCTCGTATTTCTTCGGCTCGGCCAAGGTGGGCTGGTACATGGTGGACCAGACGGCACCGTCGTCAAGGTCGCGCAGGTAGCAGAAATTGCCCCAGTTGTCACGCGTGCTGTCCTCGCGCCAGCGCGTCACGGACAGGTCTTTCCAGCGGCTGTAGCTGCCGCCCGCATTGCTCACCATGACGTGGTAGCGGCCATTCGACAGCAGCTGCGTTTCGGGCACGGCGCTGTTGGCCTGCGTGAGGATGCGCATCGGCATGGCCTGCTCGGGCGCGCCGCTGCGCAGCACCGCCAGTTCGGCCGTGTTCGAGTAAAAAGCGCCCGCCTGCGGCGTGCGCTCCTGCAGCACCAGCAAGGCCGATTGCAGCAGCGGATCGGACTCGAAACGGCGCTGCATGGGGCGGTCGTGCAGCAGGTAGCTGAGGGCCAGGAAACCCATGCCCTGGTGGTGCACCATGAAGGAACGGATGACGGCGCTGCCCTGCCCGCGCGGCAGGCGCGCGGTGGTAAAGTCGATCGCCTCGAAGAAGCCGTAGCGGCCCATGTAGCCGGCCGCCCGCATGCGCTGCAGGTTCTGGCACGACGCTTCGGGCTGCACCATCAGGCCCATCATGCTGGCGTACGGCGCCACCACCAGGTCGTCGGCCAGGCCCCGCTTCAGGCCCAGCCCCGGCACGCCGAAGGCGCGGTACTGGTAGTTCAGGCTGGCGTCGACCGCGTTGTAGCCGGACTCGGAAACGCCCCACGGCACATCGCGCTGGCGGCCATAGTCGATCTGCGCCTCGATGACGGAGTGATACGTCTGGTCGAGCAGGGTGTTCGGATAAGTCGGCATCACCAGCAGCGGCATCAGGTATTCGAACATCGAGCCGCTCCACGACAGCAGCACGGGCTGGCCGGCCACCATGCACAGCTGGCGCCCCAGCGCGAACCAGTGCTCCTGCGGCAGCTGTCCCTGGGCGATGGCGATGAAACTGGCCAGGCGCACTTCGGAAGCGAGCAAATCGTAATAGCTGGGGTCGAGGCGCCGCTCGCTCACGTTGTAGCCGATGGCCAGCAGTTTTGTCGACGGGTTGTACAGGAATGCGTATTCGACCTGCGCAAAATCGCGCGCCTGGCCCGCCGCATGGGCGATGTCGCGCATGTGGCGGCCCGCCTGTTCGCTGCCCTGCGCCAGCAGCGCCGCCAGCTCGCGCGGCGTGCCGTCGATCAGCGCCAGGTTGGCCAGTTCGCGCAGGGTCGGCACGCGCTGCCACGCCGCATCGAGGTCCGCTTGCGCCGCCCACGGCGCCAGCTGCAGCAGCTCGGCCAGCGCCGCGCGGCACTGGCGCGCCAGCGCGCCGCTCCACATGGACAGCTCGCCATCCTCGCTTTGCAAAGTCAGCGACAGCAGCGCGTCGGCCGCGCCATTCACCGCATGCAGGTAGGCATGCCATTCGGGCAGACTGGCCGGCGCGGCTGGCGCCTGCAGCAGCGCCAGCGACGCGCGCACTTCCTTGCCTTCGCCTTCGGCGGCGATGAACTCCTGCAGTACCTGCGCCGTCGTGCGGATGCCGTCCGCGATTTGCGGACCCATGATGGGCGCGTCGTACAGTTCCACCAGTCCCGGCTGCAAGGTCAGCAGATGGCCGGCCAGGTTGCCGCTGTCGACCGTCGAGATATACATGGGCTGCAAGGCCTTCAGCGTTTGCGTGTCGTACCAGTTGTAGAAATGGCCCTGGAAGCGCTCCAGCTCACCCATGCTGCGCAAGGTGGCGCGGCTGCGCTCGATCAGCTGGCCCATGGTGAGGTAGCCGAAATCATAGGCCGTCAGGTTGGCCAGCAGCGCCAGGCCGATATTCGTCGGCGAAGTGCGGTGCGCCACCACCAGGTTCGGATGCTCCTGCATGTTATCGGGCGGCAGCCAGTGATCATCGGGGCCGACGAAGGTATCGAAATACGCCCAGGTCTTGCGCGCCACGCCATGCAGGAAGCGCCCCTGCTCGGCCGACAGGCGCGCCACGGCCCGTTCGATGGGACGGCTGATCCACCAGGCGATGGCGGGGGCCGCCAGCCATAGCAGCAGCACCACGGCCGCTGCCGGCAAGGCGGCGGGACGCCAGGCCAGCAAGGCAGCAAAGGTGGCCAGCGCCAGCGCGGGCGAACACCACATGGCGCGCCAGCTATCGGCCTGCGAGCCGGAAGAGCTGTGCAGGTTCGAGGCGCGCCAGTCGAGCAAATGTTTGTGCGACACGCCCAGGCGCCACACGGTGCGGGCGATGGCGTCCAGGCTGATCCAGGCTTCGTATGGCAGGAAGGCGAGCGTCAGCATGGCGTGCGAAAACTGCACGCCGCAGCGCCGCTCGAACGCGGCCAGGTGCTGGCGCCACAGGGTGTCGCGCGGTTTGCGCAGCAGGTCGTATAGGGCCGAAAACACGGGCGGCAGGAAGATGATGGCCAGCACGGCCGCGCTCCAGAACGCCACGTGCGGCAAAAAGCCCCACACCAGCAGCAGCGACACGGTGGTGGCGGGCGCCACGACGCTGCGGCGCAGGTTGTCGAACAGCTTCCAGCGCGACAGCATCGACAGGGGATTGCGTTCGCGCTTGCCCGCGCGGCCCGGCACGCGGCCCAGCAGCCAGCCGACCAGTTGCCAGTCGCCGCGTATCCAGCGCTGGCGCCGGCTCACGTCGGCGTCATAGCGGGCCGGATATTCCTCATACAGCTGCGAATCGCTGAGCAGGCCGGCGCGCAGGTAGCAGCCTTCCAGCAGGTCGTGGCTGAGGATTTTATTGTCGGGCAGGCGCTGGCCCAGCACGCGCTCGAACATGTCGAGGTCATAGATGCCCTTGCCGATGAAAGAACCTTCATAGAACACGTCCTGGTACAGGTCGGAGACGGTGCGGGTGTACGGGTCGATGCCCGGTTCGCCGCCGCACAGCAGTTCGTAGCGCGACGCGTTCGCGCTGGGCAGCGCGACGGCCACGCGCGGCTGCAGGATGCCGTAGCCGGCCACCACGCGCGTGCCGGCCGCGTCCAGCACGGGCCGGTTCAGCGGGTGCATCATGGTGGCGATGAATTCGCGCGCCGCGTCGCGCGGCAGCTGCGTATCGGTGTCGAGCGTGATCACGTATTTGATCGTGCGCAGGCCGCGCAACGCGCCTTCCACCAGCGCGAATCTGTCGCGCGCGCCGCCGCGCAGGAACGCGTGCAGGTCGGACAATTTGCCCCGCTTGCGCTCCTGCCCCATCCACGCATTCTGCTGCGAATTCCACAGGCGCGGACGGTGCAGCAGCAGGAACGGTCCCGCGTGGCCCGCCTCTTCGCGTTCGGCCGGGTCGCCATTGTCCTTGAACTCGATGCCTTCCACGCGGTATTTGTCGTTCAGGCCACGGATGGTCTCCTGCGCCTGGCGCAGCAAGGCCTCGTCGCCGGGCAGCGTTTGCGCCTCCGCATCGACAAAGTCCGTCAGCAGGCAAAAGCGCAGGTTCGGATCGCGGTTGGCCAGATAGCGCACTTCCAGCGCCTCGCACAGGGCCGCCACGTTGTCCTGGCTGTAGATCAGGGTCGGCACCACCACGATGCCGCGCGCGTCCGACGGAATGCCGGCCTGGTAATCCATGCGCGGCAGCGGGTGCGGCGACGTCATCAGGGTCGCCAGCCAGTTCACCACGGCCACGGCCAGCTGGCTGCTGCCCAGCAGCGCCAGCACGCCCAGCGCCGCCAGGGGCCAGCCCTGCACGCCATGGCGCACGGCGCGCTCGAGCAGCAAGGCGCTTGTCGCCAGGCTCAGGAAACAGATGGCGCCCAGGTAGACGGCCAGCGGCGCGGCGCGCGCCGTCTGCTGCAGCGCCTCGAGGAAGGGCAGCCTGGCGCCGGCCTGCTTTTCCAGCACCAGCACGCCGCGCCCCACCAGGTAAAAGCCGATGTGGCCGCGGCGCGCATCGCTGCCGTTGCCATGCGTGTGCGCCAGCTGCACCACCATCTCGGCCACCTCCACTTCGCTGCGCGCGCTGCGCCTGGCGATGCGCTCGATGGCGTGGCGGTAGCTGTCGCGCGTGGCGAAATCCATCAAGCCATACGTGCCGGCAGGATCGAGACGCAGGGTCTGCTCGACGACGCTCATGGTCTCGACGAATTCCTGCCAATCCATGGTGCCCAGAAAACGCAGGCTGCCGATGCTGTTGGCGATCGACACCTGGTCGGCCGCCTGCTGCCCGATCTCGGACTGGATCTGCTGCTCGATGGTGAGGCCCGATTCGGCCAGCTTGTGCGTCAGCCACGACAGCGCCAGGGTCAGCGACGAACTCTGCCCCTGCAGGCGGCGCGACAGCTCCGCCACGAAGGCGCTGGTCATCGGCGGATTCGAGCGCGCCATGTCGGCCACCAGCAGGATCAAGCCGCTGGGATTGCGCTCGGCGATCTCCGTCATCTGGTCGGCCCAGGTATTGGCCAGGTCGCGCTGCATGCGGTCATCGGCCACGCGCACGGCGACGCGCCGCAGGTTTTCGATCAGGGCAAGGCGCAGCATGATGGGCACGGCCCACAGTTCGCCCAGGGTCAGGGTGGCCACATCCTGGTAAGCCTCGATGAAGTGGCACAGGTTTTCCAGGTCGACCCGGCCGTCGCCATGCGAGATGATTTCCAGCGCGATCTTGTACACGCGCGGACAGCCCGCATCCACGCCGGACGTCAGCCGTGGCAGCTCCTTGCTGTAGTTCTTCGGCAGATGGCGCCGCGTGGTGCGGATCTGCTCTTCGATCAGATAAAAATTATCGAGCAGCCATTCCGACGCGGGCGTGACCTGGCGCCCGCTTTTTACCGTGGCCGTCAGCTCGTTGACGGTGGCCGTGATCAGAGCCGCATTGTCGGCCAGGCGCGCCAACAGGCGGTCGCGGCCATGGTGCCGTCCCACCGCATGGCCGGCAGCCACGTGCTTGCCGTGGGCAGCCATCTGCATGGCGCTGAACAGCTCGGAACGCAGGGGCAAGGCATCGTCGCGCGCGGCGTCGAAACTGTCCGGCGCGAGGGCATGGTCGCGGAAGATTTCTTTAAATTTGGAAATCTGTTGCTGGATCTGCTGCGTGACTACTGCGGTGTACTCTTTCAACTTGGCCTCGCTAGGTGCGCGCAGGCAGCCAGCGGCCACCGTCACGCTGGCCCAGTCTGGAAGAACACGATCGGACACTGGCGAAGACGGAAAGCGAAGCGCCGGAGCGTTGCGACGAATCTCAGGGTATAGGGAGATTTTCTGAACTTCATCGTAGGTGCGCCCTGCGCGCAAGACCGTGCGCTAGCGTACATACCCGAGGTTTTAGGGACGTGCCGGCAAAGAAATCAGGCAGTTGTAGGGAGGAAAAATGCCAGGAAGAAATTAACAGGGGAAATGCGCCAACGGCACCGTGCCAATGATGGCACGGTGCAATATTTCAACGAGGAAACTTCAACCCTGTCAGGCCGCGATGGCCAGCGGGTGGCGCGTCGCTTCCGCCATCGCCATGCCGCCGTTGAGTTGCCACGCCGCGCCATGGCCCAGGCGGCGCAAACAGGCGGCGGCGCGCGCGCTGCGGTTGCCGCTGCGGCAGAAAAAGACCAGCGGGCGCTGCGGCTGCTGCAGCCAGGCAGCCACCTGTCCGGCCAGGCGGCTCAGCGGGACGCTGTGCACGGCACAGCCCTCGAATACCGTGCCGGCACAGGCCGCGTGTTCATATGCTTCGCGCACGTCGACGAGGATGGCGTCGGGGTGCTGGCGCAGGAAAGCGGGCAAGCCGGCCGCATCGAGCTGCAGTTCGCTGGTGGACGCTTCGCCTTCGCCGGCAGCACGCACGGTGCTGCAGAGGCGGCCGTCGTCGCTTGAGCTGCACAGCACGGTGTCCGGCGTCACCAGCCCCGCTTCGAACAGGGGCGCCAGCGCCTCGGGCGCCAGGGCGCCGGTGAAGGCGAAGCGCTGCCCCAGCAGGTACACATGCGTTTCACCGCACTCGATCCGGCGCAGGCGCTGCTGGCCCAGTGCCAGCTCACCGTCGATATCGACGCGGCCCACCTGTTCGATGGCGAGCTCCTGCAACAGCGCCAGGCGCGCCGCGCCATGGTCGTCCGGCGCCGTCGTGTGCACGATGGCGCGCAAGGCCAGGTGCTGGCAGCGGATGAAGGCGGCCAGGCGCGGCACGAGCGCGGCGGCGGGATCGATGACGACGCACCTGGCGCTGGCCGCATCGCTGAGCAGCCAGGTGCACTGGCCATCGACGCCCAGCTGGATTATGCCCTCTTGCGCGCCGTCCTGCGGCGATGGCGCCAGCGCCGACGGCAGCAAACAGCTGCTGCGCAGCGCTTCGCCGCAGCGCTCGATGCGCGCGCAGGCGGCGGCGATGGTTGCCGCGTCGATCAGGGGGCCGAACGACAGGCGGATAGCCGAACTGGCGCGCCATTGCGGCACGTGCATCGCTTCCAGCACATAGCTGGGCAGGGCCTTGGCGGCGGAACAGGCGCTGCCCGAGCTGACGCGCACGCGCGCCGCATCGAACAGGTCCAGCAATTCCTTCGAAGACAGGCCCGGCACGGAAAAATTGAGCGTCGTCGGCAGGGACAGCTCGAACGGCATATTGAAGACGATGCCGGGGAACGCGTGCTCCAGGCTGGCCACCAGGCTGTCGCGGAACGCTGCCAGGTCGGCGTGGCTGCGGAAAGTCTTGCCATCTTCCAGGGCGGCCAGCACGGCGCCCAGCGCGGCGATGCCGGCCATGTTTTCCGTGCCGGAGCGCAGGCCCGCTTCCTGGCCGCCGCCCATCATCAGGGGTGTAAACGGCGCGCCGGCGCGCACGTACAGCATGCCGATGCCCTTGGGCGCATACAGCTTGTGGCCGGAAAACGGCGCGTAATCGATGCGCGTGGCAGCCAGGTTCAGCTTCAGCTTGCCCAGCGCCTGCACGCAATCGACCATCCAGTAGGCATCGGCGCCCCGTTCCTGCAGCAGCTGCGCGATGGCGGACAGGTCGCTGACGACGCCCGTTTCATTGTTGGCTGCCATCGTGCACAGCATGGCCGCATCGCCGATCAGCGCATCAAGCGCCTGCAGATCGTGGCGCCCCTGCGCATCGACGGGCAGCTTGCGCACTTCCAGGTTCAGGCCCAGCAAGCGGTTCCAGTGGGCCAGGCTTTCCGGCACGGCCTTGTGCTCGGTCGCGCCATACAGCAGCAGGCTGCCGATGCGCTTGCCCGCGTCGCGCCGTTCGCGCAGCGCGCACAGGGCCGACAGCACGGCCGTCTGGATGCCTTCGGTGGCGCCGCTGTTGAACATCAGGCGGCCGTCGCCCACGCCCAGCAATCGGCTGGCGCGCTGGCGTACGCCATCCATCATGGCCTTGGCCTGCAAACCCGTGGCGTGGGTGCTGCTGGGATTGCCATAGCCCTGTTCCATCGCCTGCCTGGCGGCGGCAACGGCGGCGGGCAGCACGCAGGTGGTGGCATTGCTGTCGAGGTAGATTTCTTTCATGATGGCAGTCCGGGTATTCGATGAAAAGGGCGCAGCGCAAGCGGCTGGAACGTCTCGATAGTCTACCGGCAGGCCCCCGTGAAGATATGCCAAAAGTCACTGCAAATAGCGTAATATGTAGCATATCGATGCTACAAAATAGAGAATCATAAAATGAATTCACCAAACACATCGCTCGACAAATTCGACTGCGCCATCCTGGCCGCCCTGCAGCAGGATGGCACCCTGTCGATCGCCGCCCTCAGCGAGAAGATCGGCCTGTCCAGCACGCCATGCTGGAAGCGCGTCAAGCGCCTGGAGGAAGACGGCTACATCGAGAGCCGCGTGGCCATCGTCAACCGGCAAAAAGTGGGCTTGCCCGTGACCGTGTTTGTCAGCGTGCGCACGGGACAGCACGATGAGAAATGGCTGCGCCGCTTTGCCGCCGCCGTCATCGTCTTGCCCGAAGTACAGGAATTTCACCGCATGAGCGGCGACATCGACTACCTGCTGAAAGTCGTCACCACCGACATCAAGGGCTACGACACCTTCTATAAAAAGCTCATCAAGGCCGTGCAGCTGACGGGCGTGTCGTCCGCCTTCTCCATGGAGCAAATCAAGTGCAGCACGGAATTGCCGCTGGAATTGATCGCCCACGGCTTGCCTGCCTGACCCATTTTCCCCGCATGGCGAACAAGCATGAAAAATCGGCATGATTGCCTGCCATTACGTTGCTGCATTGCAACATAAATAGCCTGAAAGCAGCAATGGCGCAGTGAAACGCGGGGCCTGGCCGGTATACTGGCGGCTCGCCTGCCCGCTTTTCTGCCGATTGTGCAGGCCATCACTCAAGGTTTCCATGTCTCTGCTCCGCCGCCTCTCCATCCAGAAAAAACTGCTGTTCAGCATGGGCCTGTGCCTGCTGCTCTTCATGGCGATTTCCTCGTTCCTCAGCGTGCGCATGAGCAGCGATTACGTGCGCGGGCGCGTCGTCGGCCAGGAATTGCCGGCGCAGGCGGGCGAGATCCGCAACGATGTGCTGCGCCAGATCAGCCAGCCCCTGTCCGTGGTGCAAACCATGGCCAACGATGTCTATCTGCAGGATTGGGAAGATGCGGGCTTGCCCGACAGCGGCATCGCCACCTTCCAGCGCTACGCCACCGTGGTCAAGGACAAGAACAAGGCGGCCTCGATCAACTGGGCTTCCGCCAGCACGGGCAAATATTTCACCACGGATGGCTTGCTGCGCACCCTGGACAAGAACCAGGCGGCCGACCAGTGGTTTTATCGCTTGCTGGCCGGCGACAAGGCGTACACGCTCGACATCGACAAGGCGGAAAACTCCAGCGACCTGATGCTGTATCTGAATGCGCGCGGCCAGACGGCGGGCGGCAAGCAGATCGCCGCCGGACTGGGCCTGTCCATCAATGCGCTGGCCGATACCATCCGCAGCTACAAGATCGGCCAGACGGGCCATGTCTACCTGGCGCGCGCCAATGGCATCGTGCTGGTGCACCGCGACACGGCCCTGGCCGACGGCAAGCACCAGCTCAAGGATTTGCCCGGCTTTAGCGATGCATTGAGCAAGAGTCTTCTCAGCGGCAACAAGTACGCGTACGCCATCTATGATGCGCCTGCCGGACGCCAGTTCGTGGCCGCTTCCTTCGTGCCGGAACTCAATCTGTACGTGATGGCGGAAGTGCCGGAAACGGAAGTGCTGGGCAATGTCACGCGCTCGGCCCTGATCGCCGCGCTGATCGCCGGCCTCGTCGGTGGCGGCATCGCCCTGCTGATCATTTATGTGATCAGCCGCGCCATCGCCGCCCCCGTCGCGCGGGCGGCCGACATGCTCAGCGAGATCGCCAGCGGGAACGGCGACCTGAGCCGCCGTATGCCCGTCGAATCGGAAGACGAGGTCGGTGCGCTGGCCGCCGCCTTCAACCGCTTCGTCGCGTCGCTGAACGTGACGATACGCGAAGTTCGCGACAGTACCGGGGCCATTGCCAGCGCATCGAGCCAGATCGCGTCGGGCAACCTGGACCTGTCGGCGCGCACGGAAGCCCAGGCGTCGAGCCTGGAAGAAACGGCTGCCGCCATGGAAGAGCTGACGTCGACCGTGAAACAGAATGCGGACAATGCGCGCCAGGCCAACCAGTTGGTGGTATCGGCCTCGAGCCACGCCGTCAAGGGTGGCGACGTGGTGGGACAAGTCGTGCAGACGATGGGCGCGATTACGGAAAGTTCACGCAAGATCGCAGACATTATTGGCGTGATCGACGGCATTGCCTTCCAAACCAATATCCTCGCCCTGAATGCGGCGGTCGAGGCGGCGCGCGCGGGCGAACAAGGCCGCGGCTTTGCCGTGGTGGCAACGGAAGTGCGCAACCTGGCACAGCGTTCGGCGGCGGCAGCCAAGGAAATCAAGGACTTGATCGTCGACTCGGGCAGCAAGGTGGAAGCGGGCAGCAAGCTGGTCGATTCCGCCGGCGCCACCATGCAGGACATCGTCGTATCCGTCCAGAGAGTGGCCGACCTGATGGGAGAAATCGCGTCGGCCAGCCAGGAACAAAGCCAGGGCATCGCGCAAGTCAATGCCACGGTCACGCAGATGGATGATGCCACCCAGCAAAATGCGGCATTGGTGGAAGAAGCGGCCGCGGCGGCCCAGTCCTTGCAGGATCAGGCCGGTCGGTTGGCACAGGTGGTCAGCGTGTTCAAGCTCGAGGAAACGGGGCAAGCGCCGCAGCAAGCCATCGCCCGGCCCGCGCCACCCAAGGCTGTGCGCCCGGCAATTGCCGCAGCACCGGCCGCGCGCCCGAAAGCGCCGGCCAGCGATGCGTGGGAAGAGTTTTAAGGCAATTATTTCACCATCATCACAGCGCCGGCGTCTTCACGCTGGCCGCTTGCTTGAAGAAATCATAAATGCCGCTTTCGCTCATGCGGCGCGCATTCGCCAGTTCGCCGCGCTTGGTGGCGTACAGCACCTGGTTGTTGTCGCTGGAGACGAGCACGGCAGCAGGAATCCCCTTTTTGAGGGGATTGCCATAGATTTGCGCCACATCGAGGTTATGGTCGAAATTCCCCACGTCGACCTTGACGACCTTGAACTGCTGCTGCATCAGCTCGGCATTCTTGCCTTCCTTCAAGGCCTTGTCGAGCGCACGGCAATCCTCGCACCAGTTGGCGCCAAAGATCAGCAGTACGGGCACATGCGCCGCCTTGGCCTCGGCCAAGGCGCGGGCCACGTCGGCCTTGGCGTCGGCTGCCGCGTTGTACGGCAGGTGCGGCGTGGCGACGGGGTTGCTCGGCGTCGGGGCGGCGGCAACGGCGGTGCCGGCAAGCAGCAGGCTGGCAAGAAGAAGGGAAAGGCGCATGCAAGGCTCCTGAGAAAAATCGTAAGGCCAGCTGAACGGATGCCAGCGGACGTGATTGTCTAGAATATGCCTGCTTGTGGGAAATATCCACCATTTAATTGCACTGTGCTTATGCGAAAAACGTATAAGCAGCCCCAAGGAGTAAGCGCTTGAGCATGCAAGATGTCCTGCCTCCTACACTGTCCGGCGGCATGCCCGACACGGCCTACCAGGCGGTATTGGCCCTGCTGCATGAACATTTTTCCGACCGCAACCTGACAGCAGTAATGGCGGCCGTCACGGGCAGGAATGCGGCGTCGGTCTTCCACGACATCCATGCCTGCGCCAGCAGCAAGTGGGAGCCATCCGCCACCGGGGCTGTCCGGCGCCTGCTGGAGCAGCACGGCTTGCAGGCAGTCTGTGCCGAAGACTAGCGCCCGCGGGCAGCGAAATCCCGCGCATGGGATAATGTCGGGCTCACACTGAGCAACGCGGCCTGAACGCGCCCTCCCCATGACGACTTCTTTCCTGGCACGCTGGCTGCCGCAACCGAACAACGGCAGCCGCCGCGAACAATTGCGCGCCTGCGCAGGCGCCATCTGCGGCCTGCTGCTCACTGGACTCATCTGCCATTTCCTGCTGGCCCCCGACAGCGCCAGCGTGTACCTGATCGCGCCCATGGGCGCCTCGGCCGTATTGCTGTTCTGCCTGCCTGCCAGCCCGCTGGCGCAACCGTGGTCCGTGGTGGGCGGCAATGTGGTCTCCGGCCTGGTCGGCATGGCCTGCGTGAAATGGCTGGGCCCCAGCGTGGGCGTGGCGGCGCTGGCCGCCTGCCTGGCCATCGGCGCCATGTTTGCCCTGCGCTGCCTGCATCCGCCGGGCGGGGCCGTCGCGCTGACCACCGTGGTCGGCGGCGCCAGCGTGCATGCGGCCGGTTTTGAATTCGTCTTCATCACCGTGCTGTTCAATTCAGCCGTGCTGGTCGCCTGCGCCGTGCTGTACAACAACCTGACGGGGCGCCGCTACCCGCACATCCAGCAACTGGCCGCCCCCCATCCGCACGCCACCAGGGACGACGTGCCCAGCAACCGCCTGGGCTTTTCGCCGGACGACCTCGATGCCGTCCTGCGCCAGCACAGCGAGGTGCTCGATATCAGCCGCGACGATTTGCAGGCGATCTTCCTGCAAACGGAAATGCGCGCCTACCAGCGCCGCTTCGGCGTCGTCACCTGCGCCGACATCATGTCGAAGGATGTGCTCAGCGTGGAATTCGGCACGCCACTCGACGTGGCCTGGCGCACCATGCGCGAACACGAGGTGGGGGCCTTGCCCGTCGTCAACCGGGCGCGCCGCGTCATCGGCATCATCACGCAGACGGATTTCCTGCGCCATGGCGGACTCGACGATTACCAGGGCGTGCGCCAGCGCCTGCGCAGCCTGCTGCAGCGCAGCGGCCTGTTCCACGGCGACAAGCCGGAAGTGGTGGGGCAGCTGATGACGCCGTCGCCGCACACGGCCCGCCTGGGCATGCCCATCATCGATCTGGTGCCCCTGATGGCCGATGCCGGCTATCACCATATTCCCATCCTCGACGATGCAGAACGCCTGGCCGGCATCATCAGCCAGTCCGACCTGATGGCGGCCCTGTACGAGAGCCGCTTTGCCGAGGCCGCCGCATGACACCATTCCAGGCATTGCTGACTGGCCCCGATGGCGGGCCGTCCGGCACGCCCGTCAGCGCGCATTTCTTTGGCGCCCAGCTGGCCATCGACGCGCCCGGCCACAGCGTCGCCGTGGCGCAACTGGTCGTCAGCGTGGGCGGCGTCGACGGGCCGGAACTGTTCCTGAACTGGCTCGATGGGCAAGGCCGGCAAGCATCGCTCAAGCCGCTGACAGGCAGCGACATCGCCATCGTGTTGACGGAAGCGCCGGCCGCGCTGCAGCCGCAACTGCGGTGCCTGTGGAGCGAACGCCAGCGCAACCGGCGGCAAGTGTCGGGCTGGCTGGCCGGTTTGACGGGCGCGGCCGTCGTTGCCTCTGCCCTGCTGTGGTGGCAGGGCGGCAATGCCATCGGCGCGCTGGCGGGCTTCATTCCCTTGTCGGTAGAAAAACAGCTGGGCGCACTTGCCCTGTCGCAAGTGCGCGCGCAAGGCGGCATCGCCGACAGCGGCGTGGCGCAGCAAACGGTGCAGGATATCGGCCGCAAGCTGACGGCCGGCTCGCGCTACTCCTACCGCTGGCTGGTCAAGCAGGACGACAGCGTCAACGCCTTTGCCATGCCCGGCGGTATCATCGTCGTACACACGGGATTACTGCGCCAGGCTGCCGACCCGGGAGAGCTGGCCGGCGTGCTCGCGCATGAAGTGCAGCATGTGGAGCAACGCCATTCGCTGCGGCAAATAATCAGCAGCCTGGGCTGGGGCGCCCTGGTCGGCGTGACCATCGGCGACATCAGCGCCGTGGCCGCCATGCTGGCGCACCAGGCCGGCACCCTGTATTTCAGCCGCGACATGGAAGAGGAAGCGGACCGCCTGGGTTTGCTTGCCTTGCAGCGCGCGCACATCCAGCCAGACGGCATGCTGCGCTTTTTCCAGAAACTGGGCAAGACGGATGACGCAACGCCGCCAGGCTGGCTGTCCTCGCACCCGCAAACGGCGGCGCGCGCCCAGCAAATCCGCGGCCTGATCGCGGCCACGCCCTGCCCCGCCTGCACACCATTGACCAGCCAGCACTGGCAGGCGATGAAAGCCACCCTGCCGCCTACGGCAAAATAGCAACATTCCTCCCGCACAATTTATCCAAACGCACTGGGCAATGGCGTATGCTTACGCCCCGGCCGCTCCATCTCGACCGGCCACCCCGACCTCGCTACGGTTTTGTCAGGCGTTGTAAGCCTCCGTTCATTCCCTCCTTACAAAGGACATCGCGCATGAAGCATCGTTTTGCCGCCGGCACCCTCGGCACCCTGGCCATCTCCCTGTTGCTCGCCTACGCCCCCATGGCGCAAGCGGTGCAGTCCACAGCCCAAACCGTAGCCGTCAGCGCGCCCAAAGCGAAGCAGCAGCTGCGGGTGCTGGCCGACCAGTATTACGATGCGCTGGCCCGTTTCGAGCCGATCAATGCCACCGAAAGCGGCGACAACCGTTTTGACGACCAGCTCGGTTCTGCCATCGTGCCTGCCGCGCGCGCGAAACAGTTTGCCCTGTACCGCCAGTACCAGAAGACCCTGCGCAGCATTGCCCGTGCGCAACTGTCGCACCAGGACCAGATCAACTACGATATCCTCGACTATGAACTGGCCACGGCGCTGAGCTTCGAGCGCTTCCCCGAATACCTGCTGCCACTGAACCAGATGGACAGCATGCCCGTCACCCTGGCCAATTATGCGGGCGGCGAGGCATCGCAGCCTTTGACCACGGTCAAGGAGTACGACGCTTACCTGAGCCGTATCGGCCAATTGCCGGGCTGGATAGACCAGGCCATCGCCAACATGAAGGTCGGCATGCAAAAGGGCATCGTGCTGCCCAAGGCACTGACGGAATCGGCCCTGCCGCAATTCAAGAAACTCGTCAGCGCCACGCCGCAGGACAGCGTCTATTACACGCCCGTCAAGAAACTGCCCGCCGGCTTTTCCGAGGCGGACAAGGCGCGCCTGACGCAAACCTACACCGTCGTCATCCAGGCCAAGCTGATGCCCGCGCTGCAGCGCCTGGCCACGTTCATGGAACAGGATTACCTGCCAGCCGGCCGTACGAGCAGCGGCTGGAGCGCGCTGCCCGACGGCGCAGCCTGGTACCAGGCGCGCGTGGCCAGCAGCACCACCACGGATTTGAAACCGGAGCAGATCCACGCCATCGGCTTGAAGGAAGTGGCGCGCATCCAGGAGCAATATGCGATCGTGGGCCCGAAGATGGGCTACACCGGCCCGGCCGCCGGCTTGCCCGTGTGGGTCTCGGAACAGGCGAAATACCGTCCGTTCAAGACGGAGCAGGAAGTGCTCGACGTCTACCGCAAGCTGAACGTACTGCTCGACAGCAAATTGCCTGCCCTGTTCACCCTGGTGCCGAAGGCGCCGCTGGACTTGCGCCTGGAGCCTGAACTGAGCCGCGACACGGCCGCCGACCACTACACGGCGCCGGCCGCCGACGGTTCGCGCCCTGGCGTGTTCTGGTCCGTCGTCACCGATCCAAAACTGTACGGCGATACGGGCATGACCACCCTGTTCCTGCACGAAGGCAAGCCTGGCCACCATTTCCACCTGGCGCTGGTACAGGAAATGGACTTGCCGAACTTCCGCCGTTTCGGCGGCAACAATGCCTTCACGGAAGGCTGGGCCCTGTACGCGGAAACCCTGGGCAAGGAAATGGGCCTGTTCGACGATCCGGCCCAGTATTTCGGCCATCTGAACGACGAGATGCTGCGCGCCGTGCGCCTGGTGGTCGACACGGGCTTGCACACCAAGGGCTGGACACGCGAGCAGACGATCAAGTACATGCGCGACACCCTCGGTTACGATGCCGTGGCGAAAAGCGAAACGGAGCGCTACATGGCCTGGCCGGGCCAGGCGCTGGGCTACAAGATCGGCTCGCTGAAGATCGTCGAACTGCGCCAGCGCGCGCAGCAGGCACTGGGCGACAAGTTCAACCTGCCGAAATTCCACGAAGTCGTACTCGGCGACGGCACCCTGCCCCTGCAACTGCTGGAAGCCAAGGTCGACCGGTGGATCGCGCAGCAGAAGTAAAACGCAGCGCCTGAAGTACAACGGCAGCGCCTCAATGGCGCTGCCGTTTTTTTTTGCCCGCAGCGTATCCCCTTACACCAGCAGCGCTGCACTCATGGAACGCACTTCCTCGGCCGATTCGGCCAGGATGCTTTGCAGGGTCTCGTTATCGATAATGAAATCGATGACGGAATCGGAGGGCGTGAGCATTTCCACGTACGTCACCTGCAAGGGCGACGGCACGGGCGCCAGTTGCTTGGCCAATAATAAGGTGTCGAGCAGGGAGTCGGGCGGAATCGACAGCAAGCCGTCGCGCAGGCCTTCGATGGCGTCACTGACGGCCAGCGGAATCAGCAGCTTCTTCATGACTTCGCGGGAAATGATTTCTTCGGCGGACTCCATCCAGTGATCGGCATCGTCGTCGAGCAGGCCGGGGAATTCATCGGCACGCGACAACAGGTAAAAGCCGCCCACCTCATGCACGATGCCGGCGAACAGGGCCGTGTCCGCATCGACGTGCGTCACGCGGCGGGCCAGCACGTGCGCCAGCGCCGCCACATGCGCCGTGTGCTCCCACAGCTGGGTCGCTTTCTGGCGCAGGACGGGGTCGATGATCTTGCTGCCGAACTGGCGCACCACCATGGCCGCCACCAGCGCATACAGATTGCGGTACCCCATGCGCATGACGGCGGCGCGCACGCTGGTCACGGGCGCCGCCTCGCCACGGCTGTACACGGCCGAATTGGCCAGCGCGACAGTGCGCGCCGCCAGCAAGGGTTCGGCCAGCACCAGCTTGATCGCATGATCGATATGGCAGTCCGGTTCGGCCAAGGCCAGTTGCAATTGCAAAGCGGAATTAACACTGGTGGGGAACGTTAATTCTCCACGTACCGCTTGGGAAACAATTAAACCGAAAGCCTGTAATTTATTCATCATACGTTCAATCCGCCTTAAAGATTTTTCCAGCATCAATTCCATGCATCAGAAATTGAATGCCAGACCCGGCCTTTAGAATATAGATGGCACGTCATTCGCTTGCAAGTGGGAATCTGGCAATGCCAGCGCATGCAATAGCGATTCATCGCCGATGACAAACAATTTCGGCTGCTGTAATACCTGCAGCAGGAATGGCTGGCCTTCACGCAGACGTCGGCGATAATCGGCCAGCGTATATAAGTTGGGATTGATTTTACGCCTTAAGGTTCGCTCGGCCGGGGCCAATCCCGTCAACAGATCACCGTAATTGGCTTCTTCGCCCACCAGCAGCAAGTCGATGGCGCTGCCGGGCATGTCCTGGCCCTTCGCCGTGGCGCCCGACACGAAGGCCAGGTGCAACTGTGCACGCAAGGGCGCCAGGGTTGCACTGAGCACGCCGACGATGCCGAAGGTTTTCTGCACCAGCCCGCTCAACTCGGGATACACGAGACTTTCCTTGTTGGGCCAGAAGCGCCGCACATTGCCGATCCGCTCCGAAGTGATCAGGCCGGATTCATGCAGGCGGCGCAGTTCCCGCTGCGCCGATGCGCTGCCCAGGCCCGTCAAGCGCATGATCTCGTTCAAATGAAAGCCTTCATTCACGCGGACAAAGAGCAATCCCAGCAGTTTCTGCTGGGCGGGAGTAAACAGGGCTTGGGCAATCATGCGCCAAATCTTAGCATGAATGAACTGAAAACTGGCGTGGCGGGGCAATAGTGCGTGATGACGCAACAACGCGGCGACGCAGCGCCACATGCCCGTTGCGGACCGAGACGCAGCAAACTGGCGATGCCCCGGCACTCCGCAGCCGGCAATCAGCACTCCTTGTGAGCACTCACTTCCATTTCCCTTGCGCGATGAACAGATATCCCGGCCCACCGCATCCGCCAGCTGCATACCGACGGCAGCGCCGGTCTTTCATCCCTCGATTCCAGCTTGCCCGATACCGCAGTCACCGGGACATATTGATTCACAGGCCAGACAAGGAGAATACAGGCGTATCGGTTTGATTATGAATTCCCGCCGTGAATAACAGCATGAGCGGACTGGACTTTCAACCCATTTTCATTTCCCCATGCTGCCAATCTAAAATTCCATGCATGGATAATCTCCGGAAATGACATTCTTTTTATGTGCTGCATACGCATTGCAATGGAGATACTGCCGAATACATACGGACCGCCGTGATATGGGGCATTTCACGCCGTTGCAACCCTGTCTCTGGAAAAGCGCGCAGGCATAAAAAAACGGCACCCGAAGGTGCCGTTCTTGTCAGCTAGCAGCGTAGATTACGCTTCGTCGCCGTGGTGTTGCTGGGTTTCGATGTCTTGCAGCGCTTCGGCAGCTTCGCCAGCCATCGAGGCTTTCTCGGCCAGCAGCAGAGCTTGACGCTCTTCCACTTCCCACGCTTCTTTTTCTTTGCGTGCGCGGTGGAAGGCCAGGCCCGTACCGCCAGGAATCAGACGGCCGACGATGACGTTCTCTTTCAGGCCGCGCAGACCATCGCGCTTGCCCATGATCGCCGCTTCGGTCAGCACGCGGGTGGTTTCCTGGAACGAGGCGGCCGAGATGAACGAATCGGTCGACAGCGATGCCTTGGTAATACCCAGCAAGACGTTCTCGTAGGTCGCAGGAATCTTGTTCTCCGACGTAACGCGATCGTTCTCGTCCAGCAGTTCCGAACGCTCCACCTGCTCGCCAACGATGTAGTTGGTATCGCCGGCATTGACGATCTGCACGCGACGCAGCATCTGACGCACGATCACTTCAATGTGCTTGTCATTGATCTTCACGCCTTGCAGACGGTACACGTCTTGCACTTCGTCGACAATATAGCGTGCCAGCGCTTCGATACCCAGCAGGCGCAGGATGTCTTGCGGGTCGGCCGGGCCGTCCACGATCATCTCGCCCTTGTTCACGACCTGGCCGTCATGCACCAGCACTTGCTTGTCCTTGGTAATCAGGAACTCGTGCTTGTTGCCGTCCATGTCCGTGATTTCCAGACGCTGCTTGCCCTTGGTTTCTTTACCGAACGCAACCGTACCCGTGACTTCCGCCAGCATGCCGGCATCTTTCGGCGAACGTGCTTCGAACAGTTCCGCAACGCGTGGCAGACCACCGGTAATATCGCGCGTTTTTTGCGATTCGGTCGGGATACGTGCCAGCACTTCACCCACCGATACCTGTTGACCGTCCTTGACCATGATCAGCGCGCCGACCTGGAAGCCGATCGCCACCGAGTGTTCGGTGCCGGCGATCTTGACTTCTTCGTTCGCGTCGTTGATCAGCTTGACTTGCGGACGCAGGGTCTTGGTCAGCGAACCGCGACGTTTCGCATCGATCGCCACCAGGGTGGACAGACCGGTCACTTCGTCGACCTGACGGGCTACGGTGACGCCTTCTTCGACGTTCTCGAAACGCACTTGACCGGCGTATTCGGTAATGATCGGACGGGTCAGCGGATCCCACGTTGCCAGGGCAGTACCGGCCTTGATGACCATGCCGTCCTTGACGATCAGGGTCGCGCCGTACGGTACTTTATGACGCTCACGCTCGCGGCCATGGTCGTCGGTGATCAGCACTTCGCCGGAACGGGAAATGACGATTTGCGCGCCCTTGCCGTTCGTCACGTAACGCATGGTTGCCGTGAAGCGGATG
Organism: Janthinobacterium sp. FT14W; assembly: GCF_009208755.1. NCBI lineage: Bacteria > Pseudomonadati > Pseudomonadota > Betaproteobacteria > Burkholderiales > Oxalobacteraceae > Janthinobacterium > Janthinobacterium sp. FT14W. The sequence continues at coordinate 83,166 of NZ_WFLL01000003.1, forward strand.
GTACCGTTCGACTTGGCTTCCACCGACGAGGCCACTGCCGCACGCGATGCCGCACCACCAATGTGGAACGTACGCATGGTCAGCTGGGTACCCGGCTCACCAATCGACTGCGCTGCCACCACGCCGACAGCTTCGCCGGCGTTGACCAGCATGCCGCGGCCCAGGTCGCGGCCATAGCACTTGGCGCACAGGCCGAAGCGCGTGTCGCAAGTCAGTGGCGTGCGAACCTTGACTTCATCGATGGACAGACGCTCGATCTCTTCGACCATGTCTTCGTCCATCAGGGTGCCGGCGTCATACAGGGTTTCCTGGGTTTCAGGATTGACGACGTCATGCACCACCACGCGGCCGAGGATACGGTCGCGCAACGGTTCGATCACTTCACCGCCTTCGACCAGAGCCTTCATGACGGTACCGTTCATGGTGCCGCAATCGTCCTCGATCACCACCAGATCTTGCGTCACGTCAACCAGACGACGCGTCAGGTAACCGGAGTTCGCCGTTTTCAGCGCCGTATCGGCCAGACCTTTACGCGCACCGTGGGTCGAAATGAAGTACTGCAAAACGTTCAGACCTTCGCGGAAGTTCGCGGTAATCGGCGTTTCGATAATCGAGCCATCCGGTTTGGCCATCAGACCACGCATACCGGCCAACTGGCGAATCTGGGCTGCGGAACCGCGCGCGCCGGAGTCGGCCATCATGTAAATGGCGTTGAACGATTCTTGCGTCGACTGCGTACCGTCGCGGCGGGTCACGTCTTCGACCTTCAACTGGTCCATCATGGCCTTGCCGACTTCATCGGAGGTCTTGCCCCAGATATCGACTACCTTGTTGTAACGCTCGCCGGCGGTCACGAGACCCGAGGCGTATTGCTGTTCGATCTGCTTGACTTCCGATTCGGCCGTCGCGATCAGGGTGACTTTTTGAGGCGGTACCAGCATGTCGTCGACGCAGATCGAGATACCGGCGCGTGTCGCCAGGCGGAAACCCGATTGCATCAGTTTGTCTGCGAACACCACGGTGGCGCGCAAGCCGCACTTGCGGAACGACGTGTTGATCAGCTTGGAAATTTCTTTCTTTTTCAGCGCGCGGTTCAGGACGGAGAACGGCAGGCCTTTCGGCAGAATTTCCGACAGGATCGCACGGCCGATCGTCGTTTCGTAGCGCGTTACCGTTTTCTCGAATTCGCCCGTTTCGGCGTTTTTCGGGTATTCGGTAATACGCACGGTCACGCGGGTCGTCAGTTCGACTTCCTTGTTGTCGTAGGCGCGGATCACTTCCGACACGTCAGGGAACATCATCCCTTCGTTCTTCGCATTGATCGCTTCGCGGGTCGCGTAGTACAGACCCAGCACGATATCCTGGGAAGGCACGATCGACGGTTCGCCGTTCGATGGGAACAGGATGTTGTTCGATGCCAGCATCAAAGTGCGTGCTTCCATCTGCGCTTCGATCGACAGAGGAACGTGGACCGCCATTTGGTCGCCGTCAAAGTCGGCGTTGAATGCGGCGCAGACGAGCGGGTGCAACTGGATGGCCTTGCCTTCAATCAGGACTGGCTCGAACGCCTGGATACCCAGACGGTGCAAGGTCGGTGCGCGGTTCAACATGATCGGATGTTCGCGGATCACGTCTTCCAGGATGTCCCACACGACCGGTTCTTGAATCTCGACCAGCTTTTTCGCGGCCTTGATCGTGGTCGCCAGACCCATCAGTTCCAGTTTATTGAAAATGAAAGGCTTGAACAGTTCCAGTGCCATCAGTTTCGGCAAGCCGCACTGATGCAGTTTCAATTGCGGGCCCACGACGATGACCGAACGACCGGAGTAATCGACGCGTTTGCCCAGCAAGTTTTGACGGAAACGGCCGCCCTTGCCCTTGATCATCTCTGCCAGCGATTTCAGCGGACGCTTGTTGGCGCCGGTCATCGCTTTGCCGCGACGGCCGTTGTCCAGCAGCGAATCGACCGCTTCTTGCAGCATGCGCTTTTCGTTGCGCGTGATGATCTCTGGAGCGCGCAGCTCCATCAGGCGTTTCAGACGGTTGTTACGGTTGATGACGCGGCGATACAGATCGTTCAGATCCGAGGTCGCGAAACGGCCGCCATCCAGCGGTACCAGCGGACGCAGTTCCGGCGGCAGCACTGGCAGCACTTCCATGATCATCCAGTCAGGCTTGATGCCCGAACGTTGGAACGCTTCCAGCACTTTCAGGCGCTTCGCGTATTTCTTGATCTTGGCTTCGGATTTCGATTCCTTCAGTTCCACGCGCAGGGTTTCGGCATCGCGGTGGATGTCGATCGAGCGCAGCAGTTCACGGATACCTTCGGCGCCCATGAAGGCGGTGAAGTCGTCGCCGTACTCTTCGTACTTGGCGGCGTAGTCGTCTTCCGACATGATCTGGCACTTCTTCAGCGGGGTCATGCCTGGATCGGTCACGACGTATGCTTCAAAGTACAGCACGCGTTCGATGTCCCGCAGGGTCATGTCCAGGACCATGCCCAGACGCGACGGCAGCGACTTCAGGAACCAGATATGCGCAGTCGGCGAAGCCAGTTCGATGTGGCCCATGCGCTCGCGGCGCACCTTGGCCAGGGTAACTTCGACGCCGCACTTTTCGCAGATCACGCCGCGGTGTTTCAGGCGCTTGTACTTGCCGCACAGGCATTCGTAGTCCTTGATCGGGCCAAAGATCTTGGCGCAGAACAGGCCATCGCGCTCAGGCTTGAAGGTACGGTAGTTGATGGTTTCCGGCTTCTTGACTTCGCCGTAGGACCACGAACGGATTTTCTCAGGCGAAGCGAGACCGATCTTGATTGCATCGAAGGTCTCGTTGGTCTGTACTTGCTTGAATAGATCGAGCAGTGCTTTCATGTATCACTCCAGAGGTGATTAAATTTCTATATTCCTGAGACTACATTGCCCGGCGTGGTTTCCCAGCCGGGCTTTGTATTTCCCAAACCAAATGACAGATGGCTGTCTTTTAGTTGCGTTCGAGGTCGATATCGATACCCAGCGAACGGATTTCCTTGACCAGCACGTTGAACGATTCCGGCATGCCGGCGTCGATCACGTGGTCGCCCTTGACGAGGTTCTCGTACACTTTGGTACGGCCATTCACGTCATCGGACTTGACGGTCAACATCTCTTGCAAGACATACGACGCGCCATACGCTTCCAGTGCCCAGACTTCCATCTCACCGAAACGCTGACCACCGAACTGGGCTTTACCACCCAGCGGCTGCTGCGTTACCAGCGAGTAAGGACCGGTCGAACGCGCATGCATCTTGTCATCCACCAAGTGATGCAGTTTCAGCATGTGCATGACGCCGACAGTAACCTTGCGCTCGAACGCTTCACCGGTGCGACCGTCATACATGGTCACCTGGTTTTTCGAAGCGGTCATGCCCAGGTTCTTGGCGATGTCGTCCGGATACGCCAGGTCCAGCATGCGGCGGATCTCTTCTTCATTGGCGCCGTCGAACACTGGCGTGGCGAATGGAACACCTTTTTTCAGGTTTTCCGCCAGCTTCATGATCTCTTCGTCGTCGAAGTCGTTCAGCTCTTCGGCACGGCCGTTGTCGTTGTAGATCGTCGTCAGGTACTTGCGCACTTGCTCGACCTTGGTTTGCGCCTTCAGCATTTCGCCGATGCGGATACCCAGACCCTTGGCAGCCCAGCCCAAGTGAGTCTCGAGAATCTGACCAACGTTCATCCGCGAAGGAACGCCCAGCGGGTTCAGCACAACGTCGGCTGGCGTGCCGTCGGCCATGTATGGCATATCTTCCACAGGAACAATACGGGAAACCACACCCTTGTTACCGTGGCGACCTGCCATCTTGTCGCCCGACTGCAGGCGGCGTTTCACGGCCAGGTACACCTTGACCATTTTTTGCACGCCTGGTTGCAGCTCATCGCCTTGCGTCAGTTTCTTGCGCTTCTCTTCGAAGGCCAGATCGAACTGGTGACGCTTCTCGTTGATCGATTCCTTGATCGCCTCCAGCGCTACCGCGGCATCGTCGTCCGCAGGGCGGATGTCGAACCAGTGGTATTTGTCCAGATCGGCCAGGTATTCCTTGGTGATCTTGGCGCCTTTGGCCAGCTTTTTCGGACCGCCGTTGACAACTTTGCCGATCAGCATTTTTTCCAGACGCTGGAAGGCATCGCCTTCAACGATACGCATCTGGTCGTTCAAGTCCAGACGGAAACGTTTCAGTTCGTCATCGATAATTTGCTGGGCACGCTTGTCGCGCACGATGCCTTCACGGGTGAAGACTTGCACGTCGATCACGGTACCGATCATGCCCGAAGGCACGCGCAGCGAGGTGTCTTTCACGTCCGACGCTTTTTCGCCGAAAATCGCGCGCAGCAGCTTCTCTTCCGGGGTCAGCTGTGTTTCGCCTTTTGGCGTTACTTTACCGACCAGGGTGTCACCGGCTTGAACTTCCGCGCCGATGTAGACGATACCGGACTCATCCAGACGAGCCAGCTGGTTTTCAGCCAGGTTCGAGATGTCGCGCGTAATTTCTTCCGCGCCCAGTTTCGTGTCACGGGCCACCACCGACAACTCTTCGATGTGAATCGAGGTGTAGCGGTCGTCCTTGACGACGTTTTCCGAAATCAGGATCGAATCTTCGAAGTTCAGACCATTCCATGGCATGAAGGCCACGGTCATGTTCTGGCCCAGCGCCAATTCACCCAGATCGGTCGATGCGCCGTCGGCGATCACGTCGCGCTTGGCAACACGGTCGCCCACTTGCACGATAGGACGCTGGTTGATGTTGGTGTTCTGGTTCGAACGGGTGTACTTGATCAGGTTGTAGATGTCGACGCCCACTTCACCAGCTTGCGCTTCGTCATCGTTCACGCGAATCACGACACGGCCCGCATCGATGTAATCGACGATACCGCCACGCAGCGCTTGCACGGTGGTGCCCGAGTCGACCGCAACGGTGCGTTCGATACCGGTACCGACCAGCGCTTTTTCCGGACGCAGGCAAGGCACAGCCTGACGTTGCATGTTGGCGCCCATCAATGCACGGTTGGCATCATCGTGTTCGAGGAACGGAATCAGCGAGGCAGCGACGGACACGATCTGGCCTGGCGCCACGTCCATGTACTGGATGCGCTCCGGGGAGACCAGGATGGTTTCGCCGGCTTCACGGGCCGAGACCAGTTCATCGGACAGCATGCCTTCGTCGTTGATGGTCGCATTCGCCTGAGCGATGATGTAGCGGCCTTCTTCGATGGCGGACAGGTAGTCGATCTTATCGGTAATCTTGGAGCCTTCGACCTTGCGGTACGGGGTTTCCAGGAAGCCGTATTCATTCAGGCGGGCATACAGAGCCAGCGAGTTGATCAGACCAATGTTCGGACCTTCCGGTGTCTCGATCGGGCAGACGCGGCCGTAGTGGGTCGGATGCACGTCGCGCACTTCAAAGCCGGCGCGTTCGCGTGTCAGACCGCCGGGTCCCAGAGCCGATACGCGGCGCTTGTGGGTAATTTCCGACAGAGGATTGGTTTGGTCCATGAACTGCGACAGCTGGGACGAACCGAAGAACTCGCGAATTGCGGCCGAAATCGGCTTCGAGTTAATCAGGTCGTGCGGCATCAGGTTGTCCGCTTCGGCTTGGCCGAGGCGTTCCTTGACGGCGCGCTCAACGCGCACCAGGCCGGCGCGGAATTGATTCTCGGCCAGTTCGCCCACGCAACGTACGCGACGGTTACCCAGGTGATCGATATCGTCGACTTCGCCGCGGCCATTGCGCAGTTCCACCAGGATCTTGATCACGGCCAGCACGTCTTCGTTCGACAGCGTCATGGCGCCCGTCAGTTCATCGCGGCCAATGCGGCGGTTGAACTTCATGCGGCCCACGGCCGACAGGTCGTAACGGTCCGAGTTGTAGAACAGGCCGTTGAACAGCGCTTCAACGGAATCTTCCGTTGGCGGTTCGCCTGGACGCATCATGCGATAGATCGCCACTTTCGCTGCCATCTGGTCGGCGGTGTCGTCGATACGCAGGGTTTGCGAGATGTAGGCGCCCTGATCCAGGTCGTTGGTGTACAAGGTCTGGATTTCGGTGATGCTGGCATCGCGCAGGCGGCCCAGCAGGTCTTCCGTCAGCTCATCGTTCGCGGAAGCGACGACCTCACCGGTGTCGCCATCGACGATGTTCTTCGCCAATACGCGGCCCAGCAGGTAGTCTTCCGGTACGGAAATGTGCTTGATGCCGGCAGCTTCGATATCACGCACGTGCTTGGCGTTGATACGCTTGTCTTTCAGCACCAGGGTCTTGCCCGACTTGTCGACGATGTCGAAACGCGCCACTTCGCCGCGCAGACGCTCGGAGACGAATTCCATTTCCGCGCCTTCGGAGCGCAGGTTGAAATTGTCGAAGACGAAGAAGTTCGCCAGGATTTGCTCATGCGACATGCCGATGGCTTTGAGCAGGATCGTCACTGGCATCTTGCGGCGGCGGTCGACGCGGAAGAACAGGATGTCTTTCGGGTCGAACTCGAAGTCCAGCCACGAACCGCGGTAAGGAATGATACGTGCGGAGAACAGCAGCTTGCCCGACGAGTGGGTCTTGCCGCGGTCGTGCTCGAAGAACACGCCAGGCGAACGGTGCAGCTGGGAAACGATAACCCGCTCCGTGCCGTTGATGACGAACGAACCGGTGGTCGTCATGAGCGGCAATTCGCCCATGTAGACTTCCTGTTCTTTCATTTCCTTGACGACAGGCTTGGTTGGCGATTCCTTGTCCAGGATCACCAGGCGCACTTTCGCGCGCAGCGGCGACGCGAACGTCAGGCCACGTTGTTGACATTCTTTGACGTCAAAGGCAGGATCGCCCAGAACGTACGACAAGAATTCGAGACGCGCAAAACCATTGTGCGAAACGATAGGGAAAATCGAAGTGAAAGCCGACTGCAGGCCATCATTCTTGCGGCCGGACGGTGCTATGTCCTCTTGCAAGAAACTATGATAAGACTCGAGCTGGGTCGCCAGCAGGAACGGAACGTGGTGAACGTTGGCGCGCTTCGCGAATGATTTGCGAATGCGTTTCTTCTCAGTAAATGAGTAGTGCATGGACACTCCGTGAGTGACAGAAAGGATAGAAAATTCAGGTTTTGCAAGTGTTCGTTTGCACCGCTGCGTGTGACACAGACGAAACCTCAAGGCTCTGCTTTCCGGCTTGAATCGAACAAAACTGCTGCTACAAATACGATACAGACGACAAAGGAGCCAAAGTCGGATTCCCCCCCTTGCGAGGGGAAACCTCAGACTTTGACTCGGGCGCTAACTGACGCCGGTACAGATATTACTTCATCGAAGCGGTTGCGCCGGCTTCTACCAGTTTCTTAACTGCTGCTTCTGCATCAGCTTTCGACACTGCTTCTTTCAGCGTTTTTGGTGCGCCGTCGACCAGGTCTTTAGCTTCTTTCAAGCCCAGGCCGGTGATTTCGCGAACTGCTTTAATGACGCCAACTTTGTTTGCGCCGAAGGTGTCCAGAACAACGTTGAACTCGGTTTGCTCTTCAGCAGCTGCTGCTGGGCCTGCTGCAGGACCGGCCGAAGCCATCGCTGCTGCGGACACGCCGAATTTTTCTTCGAATGCTTTAACCAGGTCGTTCAGGTCCATTACGGACATGGCGCTAACTGCTTCCAGGATATCGTCTTTGCTAATTGCCATTTTGAAACTCCTAAATTTATTACGTTAGTTACATCAGATTGGTACTGAGAGAAAAAAGCGCGCGCAATTAAGCGGCTGCTGGGGCTTCTTCTGCTGCTGCTTCTGCAGGAGCTTCGGCGCCTTCGCCTTTTTTCGCTGCCAGGGCAGCCAGACCACGTGCAAAGCCCGAAACCGGAGCCAGCATAACGCCCAACAACTGCGAAATGAGGACTTCACGGCTAGGAATGCTCGCCAACGCGGTGACAGCAGCTGTATCCAGCGGCTTGCCTGCGTAGTTACCTGCTTTGATGACCAGTTTGTCGTTGGTTTTAGCGAAGTCAGCGATGACTTTAGCTGCTGCAACGGCATCGGCCGAGATCGAGTAGATCAACGGGCCGGTCATGGCATCTGCCAGGCTGGCGAATGCGGTACCTTCAACGGAGCGACGAGCCAGAGTGTTTTTCAACACACGCAGGTACACGCCTTGGGCACGCGCTTTAGCACGCAGTTGCGTCAAGTGACCAACCTGGATGCCACGATATTCGGCCACGACGATCGTTTGCGCATTTGCTACCTGTGCGGAAACTTCGGCGACGACGGCCTTTTTGTCATTCAGATTGAGACTCACGGTCAACCTCCTTAAATGATGTTCGGCAATCACAACCGAGTGGTTGAGCGCCTTGCATCGGTTCGAACACGGCGTCCGAAGTCAAGAAGTACTAAACTGAGCGGATGGATTCACGCAGCATGAGGACTACAAAACTTGTTCGGGTACACCATCTGCGTTGGGCACTTGCCGTTGCCGGCAAGCCTATTAACCTTCTGCATGTGCAATCACAGTCGGCCCAACGGTCTTTGATTGTCTGCCTGCCTGGTGCGAACACCGGGCAGACAGCCCAAAGATGCGCCCGCAGCGCCCGAAGGCGCTACAGGACTTGATTCTGTTACTTAGGCTGCCAGGCTAGCCTGGTCAACACGGACGCCAGCGCCCATGGTCGACGACAGCGAAACCTTGCGCAGGTACACGCCTTTGCTCGATGCTGGCTTGGCTTTGTTCAGTGCGTCGATCAGTGCGACCAGATTCGATTTCAGATCTGCGTCAGCGAACGATTTACGGCCGATGGTAGCGTGGATGATACCGGATTTGTCGGTACGGTACTGCACTTGACCGGCTTTCGCGTTTTTCACGGCGGTAGCGACGTCAGGAGTAACAGTGCCGACTTTCGGGTTAGGCATCATGCCGCGTGGGCCCAGGATCTGACCCAGGGTACCAACGATACGCATGGTATCTGGCGAAGCGATAACGATATCGAAAGGCATGTCGCCGGCTTTGATCTGCTCAGCCAGGTCTTCCATACCAACGATGTCGGCGCCGGCTGCTTTGGCAGCTTCAGCTTTTTCGCCCGACGCGAATACTGCCACGCGTACGGTTTTGCCGGTACCAGCTGGCAGCACGACGGAGCCGCGCACCACTTGGTCGGATTTCTTAGGATCTACACCCAGTTGTACCGATACGTCGATCGATTCATTGAACTTGGCCGTTGCGCACTCTTTGATCAGAGCGACAGCGTTGTCGAAAGCGTACACTTTGGTACGGTCGACTTTGGCTTTCAAAGCCTTGATACGTTTGGATAACTTAGCCATTATACAACACCTTCCACCGTGATACCAATCGAACGAGCGGAACCAGCGATGGTGCGCACAGCAGCATCCATGTCGGCAGCGGTCAGATCAGGGGTTTTCAATTTAGCGATTTCTTCAGCTTGTGCGCGGGTCAGCGTACCGACTTTGTCGGTATGTGGCTTCGGCGAACCTTTGGTGATCGCAGCAGCTTTTTTGATCAGGTAGGTTGCTGGAGGCGTCTTCATCACGAACGTGAAGGACTTGTCCGCAAACGCGGTGATCACGACTGGGATCGGCATGCCTGGTTCCATACCTTGGGTCTGCGCGTTGAACGCTTTGCAGAATTCCATGATGTTCAGACCACGTTGACCCAGAGCTGGACCGATTGGTGGGGATGGGTTTGCTTTACCAGCTGGCACTTGCAGCTTGATAAAACCAATGATTTTCTTTGCCATGATGGCTCCTATCTTGGATTGAGTAGTAGCGCCCCGCCGATCCTACCCTGGCGGGGCTCCTCTGACCGGATTTCGCTGAGACTGCCGCGGCGCTCCTGGTGGCGCTGATACAACTTAAACTTTTTCGACCTGGCCGAATTCGAGCTCTACCGGGGTAGCGCGGCCGAAGATGGTGACCGAGACGCGCACCTTGGATTTCTCGTAGTTGACTTCTTCGACATTGCCGTTGAAATCGGTAAACGGACCATCCTTGATGCGGACTTGCTCGCCCACCTCGTACAAGGTCTTCGGACGGGGCTTTTCAACACCTTCCTGCATCTGGCGCATGATGGCATCGATTTCGCGCGCGGAGATCGGCGTCGGCTTGTTCGACTTGCCACCAATGAAACCGGTAACCTTGCTGGTATTCTTCACCAAGTGCCAGCTCTCGTCCGTCATTTCCATTTCAACCAGCACATAGCCAGGATAGAAACGACGTTCGGTGACGGACTTGACGCCATTCTTAACTTCGACCACTTCTTCGATCGGCACCAGGATCTGGCCGAACTGGTCTTGCATGCCCGCGCGCTCGATGCGCTCGGTCAGTGCGCGCATGACGCTTTTTTCCATGCCGGAATAAGCATGCACGACATACCAGCGCTTGCTGCTCACTGGCACGCTCAGCGCTGCACCAGTATCCGCTACCGGAGCGTCGCCCGGAACGGACTCGTCCGCCGCTTCATCATGCACATTTTCGCTCATTATTTTTTCCAACCCAGAATTACGTCATACAACAAAAACTCGAGCAATTTATCCGTGCCCCACAGGAAAATCGCCATGACCAGCACAAAGGCAAACACGATCGCAGTAATCTGCGTGGCTTCTTTGCGGGTAGGCCAAACGACTTTCTTGGTTTCGCGCACAGCTTCTTTGGCGAAATTGAGAAATTCACGGCCGGTCGTCGAGACATACAAGAGCGCAACAGCAATAACCAAACCAGCCACAAGCGCGCTTGCACGCACCAGAGCTGGTTGGCCTGCCAGGTAATAAAACCCGACTACTCCTGCAATCGCAGCCACTATTGCCAGCGCGACTTTTATCTTGTCACTCGACGTGCTAACGGTTTGCACGGATTGATTTGACATTTTTCTACTTTCGGTGCCCTGCACCTTGACGGTGGCAGGGACGGAGGGCATCGAACCCCCAACCTTCGGTTTTGGAGACCGACGCTCTGCCAATTGAGCTACGTCCCTACGTAAAACTTTCGAGGAGTGCTATTCTACCACCCAGGACGCCCCGGGTGGAAGCATAACATTTCCTTATGCGATGATTTTTGCAACCACGCCGGCGCCGACGGTACGGCCGCCTTCGCGGATAGCGAAGCGCAGACCTTCTTCCATCGCGATCGGGTTGATCAGCTTGACGGTGATCGACACGTTATCGCCTGGCATGACCATTTCTTTGTCTGCTGGCAACTCGATCGAACCGGTTACGTCCGTCGTACGGAAGTAGAACTGTGGACGATAGTTGTTGAAGAATGGCGTATGACGACCACCTTCGTCTTTCGACAGAACATAGATCTCGCCGGTGAAGTGGGCGTGCGGCTTGATCGAGCCTGGCTTTGCCAGAACTTGACCACGTTGCACGTCTTCACGCTTGGTGCCGCGCAGCAGCAGACCAACGTTGTCGCCTGCTTGACCCTGGTCCAGCAGCTTGCGGAACATTTCCACGCCGGTGCAAGTCGTTTTGACGGTATCGGTGATACCGACGATTTCGATCTCTTCGCCGACCTTGATGATGCCGCGCTCGATACGACCGGTCACCACGGTGCCGCGACCCGAGATCGAGAACACGTCTTCCACTGGCATCAGGAAAGCACCGTCAACAGCGCGCTCTGGCGTTGGGATGTAGGCATCCAGCGCATCGGCCAGACGCAGCACTGCATCAACGCCCATTTCGCCTTCTTTGCCTTCCAGCGCCATACGTGCCGAACCTTTGATGATTGGCAGGTCGTCGCCTGGGAATTCGTACTTCGACAACAGCTCGCGCACTTCCATTTCAACCAGTTCCAGCAGCTCTGCGTCGTCGACCAGGTCGCACTTGTTCAGGAACACGATGATGTATGGAACGCCAACTTGGCGGGCCAGCAGGATGTGTTCGCGGGTCTGTGGCATTGGGCCGTCAGCTGCGGAGCACACCAGGATCGCGCCGTCCATCTGCGCGGCACCGGTAATCATGTTCTTGATGTAATCGGCGTGGCCTGGGCAGTCAACGTGCGCGTAGTGACGCGTTTCCGTTTCGTACTCGACGTGGGCGGTGTTAATCGTGATACCGCGCGCTTTTTCTTCTGGCGCTGCATCGATCTGGTCGTATGCTTTAGCTTCGCCGCCGAATTTCTTCGACAGAACCGTTGCGATTGCAGCGGTCAGCGTGGTTTTACCGTGGTCGACGTGGCCGATGGTGCCGACGTTGACGTGCGGCTTGGTCCGTTCGAATTTACCTTTTGCCATTTTGAACTCCTAATGATTTGATTAGATTGCTCAGGCACACGCCCGACGGTCTGGTTTGAATTGCTTCTGTGCTGCCTGCTGCGAATTCTGGTGCCCTTGACGTGGATCGAACACGTGGCCTCTCCCTTACCAAGGGAGTGCTCTACCACTGAGCTACAAGGGCTGTAATTTGTTGCATGCGATGCATCAAGCATCTGAACGGAAACTGGAGCGGGTGAAGGGAATCGAACCCTCGTCGTAAGCTTGGAAGGCTTCTGCTCTACCATTGAGCTACACCCGCGAGGTATCGTTCACTTTATCTTCACTTACTTTTGCTACTACCCAGTTTTCCTTGCAAAAACTTGGTGGAGGGGGCTGGATTCGAACCAGCGTACTCATAGAGAACAGATTTACAGTCTGTCGCCTTTAACCACTCGGCCACCCCTCCGCGGGAACCGCAGAGTATGAAGCATCTACTCACAACTGTCAACCTTATTTACTGATGCCTGACTGCTGCATTTGCGTATAAAGAAGAAGTTGGCTGCTTCGGGGCGTGATTATAAGCTCCCGATTTGAGAAAGTGCAAGGGTTGGCGCGAAAAAGTCGTCTTTTTTCGCATTTTTTTTATCTCGCCTGCCGGCAAGCCGCATTTTCCCGTCATTTTCCCCTTTTACCGGGCGTCAGGCGGATGCATCCAGGTGTTGCCGTGTGGCTTATATTTACGCAATAACTGCTGATGCAGGCCCGATAGGACGGGCAATTTGGGGTTGCGCGGGTCCAGACGGCGCACACCGGCAATAAACGTCAGCGCCTGCTGCCCCATGCGTTCATCCCAGCCTTCGTGCTCCAGGCATTTCAGCACGGCCACGGCCGCATTGAACACCACTTGCGGATTGTCGGGCAGGCGCGTGACGGCTTCGCCCATCAGATCGACGGCGCCGCGGAAATCGCCCTCGCCCGCCCTGGCGGCGCCGGCCGCCACCATGTCGGCCACTTCCTGGCGGCTTTGCCGCGCCAGCGCCTTGGCCAGCTCTTCGCACCCCGCCTGCTCGAACACGGCCATGGCGCGCGTCATGGCGGCGCTGTCGGGCGCATTGCGCATGACTTCGCGCATCACCTCGGCCGCGCCGTCTTCGCGTCCATGGGCCAGGCAGTGGCGCGCCAGTTCCGTTTTCAGCATGTTCGAGCTTCCCACGCTGTGGCGGTTGGCGGCCAGCGCCGCATCGAGCGATTGCTGCAGGCGCGCCTCGTTGCCCGTATGCGCATGCAGCATGGCGCTGCACAGGGCGCTGCACAGTTCCGCATTCTTTTGCCCGCCCATCGACTTGTCGAGATCGCGGATCACGGCCCCCACCTGCAAGGGATCGCCCTTGCGCACCAGGGTCTGCACCAGGCGCACATGGTCTTCCGGGTCGCGGAATTCCGAATACTTGGCCTTGCTGACCACCAATTTGAGGGATTTTTCCGCCATATCGATATCGTCGGCCGCCAGGGCCGCCTCGCCCAGCCGGCGCAGGCGGCGCACGGCGTGCGGCGACAGGGCCACCGCCTCGCTCAGGGCCGCCTGCGCCAGGTCCGGCTTGCCTTGCGCCAGGTGCGTGCGCGCCAGCCAGTCATACGCGTCGAGGAAACGCTTGTTGTTTTCCAGCAGCCCTTCCAGCATGCCTTGCGCCGCTTCGTATTCACCCAGCAGGAATTGCGTCTTGGCCTGCCCCAGGCGCGCCCAGCCGATGGCCTTGGCGTCATACAAGGCTGCGTAGATCGGTTCGGCGTCGGCCGCCTCGCCCAGCAGCAGATGCAGTTCGGCGCGCAGGCGCAGGAAATCCGTGGCGTAGCGGGGGTACAGGCTGGCGCCCTCGGCGCAGGCGGCAATCGCCGCGCGCTCGTTACCCACGTCGATCAGCTCGTACACGGGCACGAAGGCATTGCGCTTGTCCAGCGCGCGGCCGATACGCTCCAGCATGTTGTCAGCGGTAAATGGCTTGAGGATGTAATCGGTGGGCAGCAGCTCGACGGCGCTGACCACCTTGGCGAAGCTGCCTTCGCCCGTGACCATGAAAAACATGGTCGACGCATGCATCAGTTTGTGGTGGCGCAAGTCTTCCAGCATCTGCTGGCCATCCTGCCCGCCGTCGAGATCGTATTCGCACAGGATCAGGTCATACGATTTGCTGCCCAGCATGCGGATCGCCTGGCCCGAGCTGGCCGCGTCATCGATCTTCGCCAGGCCGCACAGGTTGAGCATATTGTGCAAGCTGGCGCGCATGCCCGGATGCGGCTCGATGATCAGTGCGCTAAGGCCCTTGAGTTCTTTCATGTCGTGATGTCCGAAAACTCCGCGGCGCGCCACACTGGTGTGTGGCGCCGGCCAGCATGAGGCTGCCGAGTATATGACGGCGCCGCGCACAAGGGAATGGCGGCGTGCCGAAAAACGCCAACTCAGGCGATGGCGCGCTCCGGATGCCACAGTTGCGGCTCATGGTCGATCAGGTCCAGCAGCGCCGCCACCACTTCCGGATCGAACTGGCTGCCGCGGCGCTGTTCGATGTATTCGCGCACCTGCGGATACGGCCACGGCTCCTTGTAGGGCCGCTCGTGCAGCAAGGCATCGAAGACGTCGACCACGGCAACGATGCGCGCGGCGAGGGGAATGTCGCGCCCCTTCAGGCCGTTCGGATAGCCGGCGCCATCGAAATGCTCGTGGTGGCCGCCGGCGATCTGCGCGCCATACGTGAGGTAGCTGACGCCGTCGACCATGTTGGCGGCCCGTTCGAGGATGGTGCGCCCGACGCTGGCATGCAGCTGCATCTGCGCCCGTTCCTCGTCCGTATGCTTGCCCGGCTTCAGCAGCACGACGTCCGGCGTGGCCACCTTGCCCACGTCGTGCAGGATGCTGGCCAGGCCGATCATGTCGAGCAGCTGCGGCGTGAGCTCGTCCGCATACACGCCGCGCTGCTGCATGCGGCGGGCGATGGCGTCGGACAATTGCTGCACGCGCCGCACGTGGCCGCCCGTGTCGCTGTCGCGGAACTCGGCCAGGTCGGCCAGCGCCACCACGGTGGCTTCCTGCGCCTTGCGCAGCTGGCCGAACATGTACAGGTTGTCGAAGGCGGCGGCGATGCGCTGGCAAAACACTTCCAGCAAGTCGCGCTGGATCTGCGCCAGCGGCCACGGCGGCGTGACGGAGATGGCCAGCTCGCGGTTGCCTTCCGTATGGATGAACAGCACGTTGGCCGGATGCTCGAACTGGCTGCGCTTTTCCGCAAACGCCTTGTCGATGGTGGACGTGAGCGCATGGTCGCTTGGCATGGCTTCGGATTCGGCCAGCACGGCATAGGTGCCCGTGGCGGCCACCACCTCGGGCCGCCCCGCGCCGCCCTGCATCAGGCACAGCACGCCGTCGGCGCCCACGTCGAGGATGGCGCTGACCTGGTTGAGCACGCCGGAAGCGAATTCGCGCAGGGAATGGATCTGGTACAGGTTGGTGGCGCCGGCCAGGATCTTGCCCAGGCCGATGCGGCTGCGCTCGAGCATCATCAGGCTCTCGTAGGCGCGCAGGGCCGAGATAACGGTCGTAAACAGCTTCTGCGTCGTCAGTTCCGTCTTGGCCTTGTAATCGTTGATGTCGTATTCGATGATGACGCGCTGCTCGGGCGCCTGGCCCGGCTGGCCCGTGCGCAGCACGACGCGCACGATGGAATTGTTCAGATCGGCGCGGATGCGCTTGGCCAGGATCAGTCCCGCATCGTCCGTTTCCATCACCACATCGAGCAGGACCAGGGCGATATCGGGCGTGTCGCGCAGGATCTCGAATGCTTCGCGGCCGCTGTAGGCGGAAAACAGTTCCAGTTCGCGGCCCTTGAAACTGACATTGCGCAGCGCCAGCCGCGTTACCGCATGCACGTCCACGTCATCGTCGACGATCAGCACGCGCCACAGGCGCTGGTCGGGCGCGGCCAGCCCGGCAGGAATGGCCACCGGCTCATCCTCGTCGAGCAGCCAGTTATCATCTGCATCGGCTTTGAGGTCGGTCATGAATACTCCTAATGGATAAGTTCGATGTGGACGCTGCGTTGACGCCTTTCAAGCATAATCAGATTAGATGCTGCTTACAACAGGATTCTTCGCGCCGTCGTCGCCAGCGGCTGGCGCCGGCGTGGCGGCCGATGCACCGCTGCGCGCGCTGCTGCCGCAACTGTCCTGGCCGGGCCCGACGGCCTGGTAGCGCACTTCATACTTGCCCGCGCTGAGCTGCTCCACCAGCAGCTTGTCGTAAGCGAGGATGTACAGGTAGCGCACGTTCGAGCGCCGCTCCGTGTCATACAGCTTGACGAACACGGGCGCCGCATTGCTGCTGTTGTCGATGCTCACGGCCAGCTCCTCGCCCTTGTTACCGATCGGGAAGCCATCGACATAGCCGGAATGCACGGGCCACGGTTCGCCATTCGGCGCCACCAGCGATGCCGACTCTGCCTTGCTTGCGCCATCGCAGGCGGGCTGGATGGCTTTCAGGCTCAGCTGGGACACGGCCAGCACGCGGATCTCGGGCGTCTTCGCTTGCTGGGGTTCGGGCGCATACGGCTTGCCTACCGCCCAGCTGTCGACGGCCACGGGCTCGCCCTTCGATGGCGGCGCAGCACTGGCCGCCGGCGCATGGGGCTTGGCGCCATCGCGGGCCAGCCCGCTCCAGGCCGAGGCCAGCGCGGCAGGCATGGGCTGCGAAGTGTCGAGCATCAGCAAGGCGCCCAGCCAGCCCAGCAACAGGCAGATAAGCAAACTCAGCCACCAGCGCCAGTTGCGCCAGACGGGCTGCATGCCGCGCCGCGGCTTGCCCGCCGGCGGCGGCACATCCTGCGCCCAGGCATGTTCATGTGGCTGTCCATGGCTTTTCGCGCGGCCATCGCGGCTCTTGCCTTCTTCCTGGTGGGTGCTTTCCAGCCATTCGATTTCCCACTCCTCGGCAGCGATCCACTCGTCGTGTTCCTTGCGCCGTTGCGGATCGGACAAAGTGCCATAGGCGCTGTTGAGGATCGCCATGATGCGGGCGGCCTTTTCATCGCCGGGATTCTTGTCCGGGTGGTACTTCTGGCTGAGGGCTTTGTACGCGGCACGTATGACTTCCTGCGGCGCCAGGCGCGCCACTTTCAGGTTGTCATAGTGTGTATGTATCTTTCCCATCGTTCTATCTTGAAATCGGTGCGCGGCGACGGGTTCTTGCAGGATGGAACCGTGCTGTGTCGGTCATCATATACGATATGACAAGATAATAACCACCGGCAAACAGGAAATTGCAGGGCGAGACTGCCCTGCCTTGATATTGCAGGCGCTTACAGGCGATGGCTGCGGTCAGCGGACAACAGCGCTTCCGGCAACTCCACGCGGTGGCCCACGGCCAGCACCTTGAACAATTCCCCCATCTCGGCTGGCGAAACCAGCTTTTGCACGGCGCTCGCCTGCGGCAAATAGGTCTTGACTTGCTGGGGATCGGTGCGCAGCAGCAAGTCGCCGAGCCCCGAGCCCAGCAGGAAGGAAGCCTGGTTCATGTAAGCGAGCACATCGAGACCCGCATCCTGCGCCGCCACGGCCATGGCCGTGAAGTCGACGTGGGCCGTGATGTCCTGCAAGCCGGGCAGATAAAACGGTTCCGCGTGCGCGTGGTGGCGGTAATGGCACATCAGGGTGCCCGTGGCGCGCAGGTCCAGGTAATACTCGTGCGCCGGGAAGCCGTAGTCGAACAGCACGGCCGCGCCGCCCTTGCCATTGGTCAGCATGCGCGCCAGCGAGCGCATGAAGCCGCAAGCCACGCCGTGGATCTCCGTGACGTAGCCGACAGGCAAGGCATCGGCCTCGGGCACCTGGGCGGCGATCTGCGCGGCCACCTCGGCGCCGGCCGGACGCTCGACGAAGACGAATTGGCCATCGGCAATGCTGACATCGAGTTCGCACCAGCCGGCGGGCGTCTTGCTGATCAGGTTGACGGGCATGGCGTCCAGCACTTCATTGCCGAACACGGCGCCGTCGAAACTGTCGGGAAAGCCGTCAAGCCACACCACTTGCGGGAAGGCGGCCAGCGCCAGCTCCTGGCGCGCGCGCAATTCGCCGGACAGTTCGACGATTGCATACTGTTCTATATGGATGCCGGCGCTGGCCGCTTCCGTCAGGATATCGAAGGCCAGCTTGCCCGTGCCGGCGCCGAATTCGAGGATGCGCGGAGCCGTTTGCGCCATAATAGCGGCTGCCACATGAGCCAGGGTGGCGCCGAACAGGGGAGAAATCTCCGGCGCGGTTGTAAAATCGCCATCTTTGCCCAGCTTGGCGGCGCCGCCGCTGTAATAGCCGAGGTCAGGCGCGTACAGCGCCAGCTCCATGAAGCGGACAAAGGGAATGGCGCCGTCATTGCGCGCGATTTCGGCGGCAATCTGGTGCTGCAAGGCATGGGACGCGGCCAGCGCGTCGCTATCGGGTGCGGGAAGAGACATTCCCGCATTGTAGCGAATCGGCGGGCCACGGCGCCAGTAGCAGCCATGGCACCGGCCGAGGCGGCCATGCGCACTTCACACACAAGCACAGTAAATAAAGACATGACTCCAGCATCGACACTGCCACACAGCACTCCCCGCGTCGCCCTCGTCACGGGCGCGGCGCGCCGCATCGGCCGCGCCATCGCGCTGGGCCTGGCGCGCGACGGCTGGGATATCGCCGTCCATTACCGCGACTCGCGCGACGAAGCGCTCAGCCTGGTGGCGGAAATCGCCGCGCTGGGCCGCCGCGCCCACGCCCTGCCCTGCGACCTGGCGCAGGAAGACGCCGTGCGCCAGCTGCTGCCGCAGGCGCAGGCGGTGCTGGGAACGGTAACTTGCATCGTCAACAACGCATCGTTGTTTGAATACGACAATGCGGGCGATTTTTCCGTCGCCGCGCTGGACGCCCACATGCACGCCAACCTGGCCGCCCCCATCCTGCTGGCGCAAGCGCTGTACCAGGCCACGCCGCAGGGAGAACAAGCCGTGGTCATCAACTTGCTGGACCAAAAACTGTACAATCTCAATCCTGATTTTTTGTCGTACACCCTGTCCAAGGCGGCGCTGCTGTCGGCGACCACCATGCTGGCCCAGGCGCTGGCGCCGAAAGTGCGCGTGGTGGGCATTGCCCCCGGCATCACCCTGGTCTCCGGCGAGCAAACGGAAGCGAACTTTACCAAGGCACATGAAAACACGCCCTTGGGACGCTCCAGCACGCCCGAGGATGTGGCCGACAGCGTCTGTTACGTGGCCCGCGCGCGTGCGCTGACGGGCACGACCCTGCTGGTCGATGGCGGCCAGCATTTGATCGGGCTGCCGCGCGACGTCATGTTTTTGACCAAATAATCAGCAGCCCTACCGCATACGCAACAAAAAACGAGTATTCCAGCATTCCCTAAAAGGTAAAACTATGTCGTCCGCCCTGTCCCACCCCCGCCTGGCCGATTGCCGCCGCCTGTTCCTGCGCAATTACGAAGTCCTCATCAACATCGGTGTCTACGACTTCGAGAAAAAGGGCGAACAGCGCGTCCTCATCAACGTCGACCTGTACATTCCCCTGGCCCTGTCGACGCCCAAGGATGACCAGCTGGAAGAAGTGGTCGATTACGACTTCATGCGCGAAACCATCGCCAGGCGCATGGCGCAAGGCCACGTGCAGCTGCAGGAAAGCCTGGTCGACGACGTGCTGGCCGCCATGCTGGCCCACCCGCGCGTGCGCGCCGCGCGCGTGTCGTCCATGAAGCCGGACGTGTATCCCGACTGCGAAGGCGTGGGCGTGGAAGTATTCAAGATCAAGGATGAAGCATGAGCAACATGAACAATGCCGCAGTGATGGAACCGATGACGGCCGCCGTGGAGATTCCCGCCAACGTGGAAGCGCAGAAAATGGCGCGCAAGAAGGCGGAAAAGATCGCCCTGGAAAACAACAAGCTGCACAAGCGCCTGTGCCGCCTCGTGGGCCAGGCCATCGGCGATTTCAATATGATCGAAGACGGCGACAAGGTGATGGTGTGCCTGTCGGGCGGCAAGGACAGCTACGCGCTGCTGGACATCCTGATGACCTTGCGCGAGCGCGCGCCGATTCACTTCGATATCGTCGCCGTCAACCTGGACCAGAAGCAGCCGAACTTCCCGCCGGAAATCCTGCCCGCCTACCTGACGGAACTGGGCGTGGCTTTCCACATCGAAAACCAGGATACCTACAGCATCGTCAAGCGCCTGATTCCGGAAGGCAAGACCACCTGCTCGCTGTGCTCGCGCCTGCGCCGCGGCATCCTGTACCGCGTGGCCGACGAACTGGGCGCCAACAAGATCGCCCTGGGCCACCACCGCGATGACATTCTTGAAACTTTCTTCCTGAATATGTTCTTCGGCGGAAAACTGAAAGGCATGCCGGCCAAGCTGCAGTCGGACGACGGCAAGCACATCGTCATCCGCCCGATGGCCTACGTGAAGGAAGAAGACACGCAGCGCTATGCGGAAGTCAAGGGCTTCCCCATCATTCCATGCGACCTGTGCGGTTCGCAGGAAAACCTGCAGCGCAAGCAGATCAAGGGCCTGATGCGCGAATGGGACAAGAAATTCCCCGGCCGCGTGGAAAGCATCTTCTCGGCCCTGTCGAACGTGGCGCCATCGCACCTGATGGACCCGAAACTGTTCGGTTTCAAGGATTTGAAGGCGGACGGCGTGGCCAACCCCATGGGCGACATCGCGTTCGACGAAGAGCCGTGCTCGACGCCCACCACCTTCGGCACGATCCCGCTGCAACCGCTGTAATCGGCTGTTCTCAGCCCGTGTTGTTTCGCCGCCACCGCCCAGGTGGCGGCGCCCCGCCTCTTTCCCCCTCCCCTCATTTGCTGTACCGTAGGCAACTCTGCCGGTACGCGGCGTGTCGCGCGCACGTCCCTGCCCGGCGGTCAGCACGCATTCTTCCGACAACCTCACTGGAATGAACCATGACGCCATCCGCGCTCAAGCGCCCCCTGCTGTTCTCGCTGCTTGCCCTCAGCCTCGCCACCGCCTCTGCCGCTCCTGCGCCAGCCCAGACTGACAGGCAGGCCGACCGCTGGGATCTGACGGCGCTGTATGCAAACGACGCCGCGTTCGACGCGGATGCGAAAAAACTGTCGGCCCAGCTGCAGCAGCTGGACGCCTGCAAGGGGCAGCTGGCGTCGCCGGCCCGCCTGAAAAGCTGCCTGGACCTGTACGCCGATGCGCGCAAGCGCGTCAACATGCTGTACACGTATGCGGCGCAGTATTACGACCAGGATACGGGCGACAGCAAGGGCAACCAGCTGAACCAGCGCGCCGCCCTGCTGGGCAACGAATTCACCCAGGCAAGCACCTTCCTGCAGCCGGAAATCCTCGCCCTGGGCGCCAGGCGCGTCGATGCCATGCTGGCCAAGGACAAGGGTTTGCAACTGTACCGTTTTCAATTGAGCAACATGTTGCGCAGCGCACCCCATACGCTGTACGCGGCGGGTGAACAGCTGGTGGCGCAATTCGGCCTGGCGACCAGCTCGGCCGCCAGCGTCTACCGCACCCTGGCCAATGCGGAAATCCCGTGGCCCACCATCAAATTGTCGGACGGTAAAGAGGTCCGTCTCGACCAGGCGGCTTACACCAAGTATCGCGGCGACGACCAGCGCGCCGACCGCAAGCTGGTGTTCGACGCCTTCTTCGGCAAATGGAAAGAATATGAACGCACGTTCGGCGAAACCCTGTACGGCCAGCTGAAAACGGATGCCGCGTATGCTAAGGTGCGCCGCTATGCCGATTCGCAAAGCGCAGCGCTGGACGCCGACAATTTGCCGCCGGCCGTCTACCAGACCCTGATCGCGCAAACCAATGCCAACCTGCCCACCCTGCACCGCTACTTCAAGCTGCGCGCGCGCATGCTGGGCATCCAGGACCTCGCGTATTACGACATCTATGCGCCGCTGCTGAAAAGCGACCGCAGCTTCCCGCTGGCCGACGGCAAGCAGATGATGCTCGATTCCGTCGCGCCGCTGGGCCCCGACTACGTCAAGGCCCTCGCGTCGGCCGTGGAGGCGCGCTGGATGGATGTGTACCCGCGCCCGCGCAAGGTGGCGGGCGCCTACATGAATGGCGACGCGTACGACGTGCATCCGTTCGTGCTGCTCAACTACACGGACAATTACGAAGCCGTCAGCACCCTGACGCACGAATGGGGGCACGCCATGCACTCGGTGCTGGCCAACAAGGCGCAGCCGTCGATCTATGCGCCGTACAGCATCTTTGTCGCGGAAATCGCCTCGACGACGAACGAGGCGCTGCTGCTCGACGCGCGCCTGAAGCAGGCCAAGGATGACGACGAGCGCCTGCTGTACCTGGGCGCGGCGCTGGAAAACCTGCGCGGCACCTTCTTCCGCCAGGCCATGTTCGCCGAATTCGAAGCGGCCATCCACGGCAAGGTGGACAAGGGCGAGTCGCTGACGGGCGAAGAGATCACGGCCATCTATGCCGGCATCCTCCAGCGCTACCACGGCGCAGCGCAAGGCGTCATGAGCATCGATCCCGCCTACGCGCTGGAATGGGCGTACGTGCCGCATTTCTATCACGGCTTCTATGTGTTCCAGTACGCCACCTCGATCGCGGCGGCGCAGGATTTCGCGCAGCGCATCCTCGACAAGGAACCGGGCGCCCTGGCCGCCTACCTGAAGATGCTCGGTTCCGGCGGCTCGGCCTACCCGTATGAGCTGGTGAAGGCGGCCGGCGTCGACCTGGCCTCGCCGAAACCGTACCAGGCGCTGGTGGCGCGCATGAACGGCATCATGGACCAGATCGAGGCGATTGAAAGCAAACGGGGGAAGTAAGCTTTAGCAAACCCCAAGCGAAGGCTGGGGTCAGGCCCCCTCTATTGTTAGCGCAAGCCTCTGTGTTAGCGGTGTTGAGGGTCTGACCCCGAAGTTTCAGCCGCTGCAAACGCGGCCGCATCGCTCTCGAACATGTCTTCCAGCTCCTCGCGCGCCTGGCGCGTGAGCGACATGACCTTTTGCTGGTCCTGGAAGTGCGGCGCCACTTCCAGCAGGGTCTTGAGGTTATGCCGGCCAAAGATGCCGGCCGCGCGCTGCGCCCGCTCCGCGCTGTAGCCCACCTGCTGCAAGGTCTGCTCGCCCAGCAGCAAGGCGGCGGCAAAGGTCTCGCGTTCGATCAGGGTCACGCCCCGTTTCATCAATTCATAGTAATGCGTGACGTTGCGCGCACGCGCCAGTATCGTCAGTTCGGGCAAGCGCAGGCGCACGGCGTCGACCAGCGCCAGGCTGTCGTCCACATTGTCGATGGCGATCACCAGCGCCTTCGCCTTCTCGATGCCGGCCACCACCAGCAGGTCCACGCGCGTGGCGTCGCCATAAAACACCTTGAAGCCGAACTTGCGCAGCAGGTCGATCTGGTCCGGGTCGTGGTCCAGCACCGTCACGCCGATCTTGTTCGCCGCCAGCAGGCGGCCGATGATCTGGCCAAAGCGGCCAAAGCCGGCGATGACGACGGGATTGTCCTGCGCCTCGATATGGTCGTCGGGGCGGCGCTTCTTGTCGCCTTGCAGGCGCGGCGCGACAAATTTATCGTGCAACAGCAGCAGCAAGGGCGTGGCCACCATCGACAGGGTCACCACCACGACCAGCAGCGCGGCCGTTTCCGGCGCAAACACATGCGCGGCCTCGGCGGCGGCAAACACGACGAAGGCGAACTCCCCGCCTTGCGACAGCAACAGCGCGAAGAACAGCTGCTGGCCGCGGGGAATGTCGAAAAACTTCGACAGCACATACAGCAAGGCGATCTTGACCACCAGCAGGCCCGCCACCAGGGCCAGGATCAGCAGCGGCTGGGCGCGCAGCACGCCGAAATCGACGGACATGCCCACGGCGATGAAGAACAGGCCCAGCAACAGTCCCTTGAACGGTTCCAGGTCGCTGATCAGCTCATGCCGGTATTCGGAGTCGGCCAGCAGCACGCCCGCCATGAAGGTGCCCAGCGCCATCGACAGGCCCACCGACTCCATCAGCACGCAAATGGCGATCACCAGCAGCAGGGCAAAAGCCGTGAAGATTTCGCGCAAGTCCGTCTTGGCGATGAAGCGCAGGATGGGGTTGACGAGAAAGCGCCCGCCCACCACGAGGGCGGCCAGCACGGCGGCCAGCTTGGCCACACGCAGCCAGCCCGGCTCGCCGCTATGCGTGACCAGGCCGCCCAGCAGCGGCACCAGCGCGATCATGGGAATGGCGGCGATATCCTGGAACAGCAAAATGGAAAAGCCGGCGGAACCGGCCGGGGTACTCATCAGTTTTCGTTCGCCCAGGGTGGCCAGCACGATGGCCGTCGACGACAGCGACAGCCCCAGCGCGCCCACCAGCGCCGTGCGCCAGTCCACGCCGAACGCCATGGCCACGGCGCACAGCCCCGCGCTGACGACGCCCACCTGCGCCCCGCCCCAGCCGAAAATGGGGCGGCGCAGCAGCCACAAGCGCTTCGGCTCCAGCTCCAGGCCAATCAAGAACAGCAGCAGCACCACGCCGAATTCGGAAAAGCTGAGGATCACCTCGACATTCTTGATCAGGCCCAGGCCCCAGGGACCGATGACGACGCCGGCCACCAGGTACCCCAGCACGGCGCCCATGCCCAGGCGCTTGGCCAGCGGCACCATGATGATGGCCGCCACCAGGTAAAACAGTATGTTAATGAGAAAGCTGTGGTGTTCCATGCGGGTTCCAGGCAGAGATGTGGATGAAGCGACATCATGCCTGAAATGCCCGGCCCCGGTTTGCCCCGGGCCGGGAAATGTCGCTTATTGCGCGACGCCGGCCGGCGCGACATCCGTGCGCAGCACCGGATACAGGTTCAGGCGCTCATCCCACGAAGCATGGCGGCGGGCGAAGAATTCCAGGCGCGCGGCCGGGCTGGCGGCAAACGCGGGATCGCTGGCCAGCTTCTGGTGGAACTGCGCGGCCAGCGCCGGGTCGGCCGCCAGCTGCGCGCGCGCCACGTCTTCGGCCACGTATTCCTCCATGTATTCCTTGCGCTCGAAGGCCGTATTGAAACTGCCCCAGGCCAGCAGGGAATCGGGCGCGCGCGGCTCCAGCATGGCCACCACCAGGCGCGCCTTGGCCTGGTTGACGGGCACGTACAGCGCGCCCGCGCCGACCGCGCGCTCCTCTTTCTGCCACTCGCCCTGCACGCTTGCCGTCTGGCGCCCTTCGAACGACTGCGCGCCGAATTTCACCATCGTGGCGCGAAAGGCTTCGACCGGCAGCTTGCCGGGCGCGCCAGCCAGTACCTGGTACGACACGCCATGCTGGCGCAGCTTGGCCGCCACCATCTGCGCCTGCGCGGCGGGCACCAGGTAGCCGGCCTTCGGCGCGGCCAGCTGCAGGTCGGGCACGATCTCGTCGCGCAGGGGCACGTTCCAGATCTGCGGCGTGGTTTCGTCGTAGCGCGTCATCAGCGCGCCCGACACCTCGGACGGCGTGCGCGTGTAGGCGTAGCCGCGAAACGCGATCATGCGGCTCTTGTCCGTCGTCTTGTAGGTCAACGGCAAGGTAGCGCCGGCCAGCTGCATTGCGCGCCGGTCCGCCTCGAGCGCCGTCTGCCGCCACTGCGCGCCGTGCTGCGCCACTTGCGACAGCAGCGAGACGATGGTGTTGCGGGTGATGCGCACACGGGTCGGATAGTCTTTCCACGAATGGGTTTCCACCAGCATGCCGAAGCGGTTGCGCAACTGGAAATAGCCGTGCGAAAAGCGAGGATTCGGCGCCGAATCGACAAAGCCCGATTGCGGATTGTCGTTCTCGGCAAACGAAATGTAAAACGGCTTCGGGTCCGAACCCTGGCTGGCCAGGTCGGCCAGCACCTGGTCGCGCAAGGCCGTGCCGGCCACGCGCAGGGCCGCATCGCCCGCATGCACGGGTTCGACCTGGATCGAGATGTCCGGTTCGAACTGGGCGCCATCGGTGACGTGCAGGTCGACATACACCAGCGGATCCCAGGCATTGACCAGCGCCAGCATGTGCTGCATCTCGGGCGTATCGGCCTTCATGTATTCGCGGTTCAGGTTATAGTTTTGCGCCGTGCTGCGCCAGCCCATTTCCACGGGACCGCGCTGGTTCGGACGGTTCCACCGGCCGAAGCGCTCATGGCCATCGACATTGAAGACGGGGACGAACAGCAGCACCTGCTTGTCCAGCGCGCCGGGCGCCGCCTTGCCCTCCAGCGCTTCGCGCAAGGCCAGGAAGCCCGCATCCTTGCCATCGATTTCGCCTGCATGGATACCGCCCTGCACCAGCAGCACGGGCAGCTTGCGGCGCGCCGCCTCGGCCGGCGTCAGGGCGCCCGTATTCGTCACGGCCAGCGCCAGCATGGGACGGTTTTCCGGCGTGCGGCCGAACTCCACGCAGCGCACCTGCTTCGGATAGCGCGCCTGGAACTGCCGGCACAAGGCTTCCACTTCCGCGTAGCGGCCCGTCTGCAGGAAAGCGGAGCGCTCGGCCACCGTCGTCAAGGCGGGGGCGGCTTGCGCGCTGGCGGCAAAGGCGGTGAACAGGGCGGTGGACAGCAGGGCGTGGCGTAGCATGGGTCAGACTCCATCGAGAGAGGACAAGCGGGCAATTATAGAAGGAGGGCGCGATAAAAAACGCGCCGGAAAATAAAAAAGCCGGAACAGCAGATGCTGTCCCGGCTGGATGCGGCCAGTGCGGTTTACGAACCAAAATGGTAGTTAAACTCGATCCATCCCTGGCGGCCTTGCGGGCTGTAGTTGCCAATCGGATAGTACGGCCAGCCGCCACTGTTGTCGCGCTTGATCTTGTCGAACACATTGTTGACGATCAGCGAGACGGTGGCACGGTCGTTGATGCGGTACACGGTGCTGATATTGGCCAGCGCCGTCGGCGTCAGGTAACCCGTGCCGGCGCCATTCGGCACCTTGCCGTAACGGCTGACCAGCAAGGTGTTCGACCAGTCGCCCGCGCCCCAGTTGACGCTCAGGTTCAGCTTGTCCGGCCAATCCATGTTGGTCAGCGATTTGGTTTCGTCGATCTCTTCGTCGCCCGCGAATTGCTGCGATTTCTTGCTCAGCACCTTGGCGTAATTGGCCTTGAAGGCGAAGCGGCCATAGTTTGTCGTGCGCAGCAAATACTTCAGGCTGATATCGATGCCGCTGCTGCTTTGCTTGGCCGCGTTGATCGGGTTGACGGTGATGGTCTTGATCTCGCCCGCCTTGTTCAGTGCATTGGCCGCGTAACGCTCGATGCGGCCCAAGGTATCGATGCAGGTGGGCGAGCCGATGTCCGTCTTGCCCAGGCGGCAATCGGCTTCATCGCGCAGCAGCTTGTCGTCGCTCAGGTTCGTCACCAGGTCGTCGATCTTGATGTTCCAATAGTCGACGGACACGTCGAAATTGGAACTCGGCGACCAGACGGCGCCCACGCCGAACGACTTGCCTTTTTCCGACTGCAGGTCGCGGCTGCCGTTCTGCACATAATCGGCACCGGGCGACTTGTTGGCGTACTCGCAGTTTTCGATGGCTTGTCCGGCGGCGCCGCAACGGTAGTAATCAGTGGTGCTCGAGTAATAGCCGGTGCCGCGCGCCTGGTAGATATAGTTCATGTCCGGCGCGCGGAAGCTGGTGGCGTAGTTGGCGCGGAACAGCAGCTCCGGCGCCGGGCGCAGTTCCAGTCCGCCGTTGTAGGTGAACTTGCCTTCCTTGCGGCCGGCAAAGCTGTAGCGGTCATAGCGGCCGGCCAGGGTGCCCGTCAGCTTTTCATGCAGCGGCAGATTGACTTCCGCCCCCAGCGCCGAGCGCGAACGCGTGCCGGCCGTGACGCCCGAACCGGTAGCGATATTGAAGTAGCCTTCGTTGATGCGCGCATCGGGCGCGTTACGGAAGCCCTGCTTGCCCAGTTCGGCGATCGTGGCGATCTTCACCATGCCGGCCGGCAGCTGGAACAGGTCGCCGTTCGTCGCCAGGCTCAGGGTATTCGTCCACGCCTTGTCGTCGCTGTTGGTGTAGTCGGTGATGCCGTTGAATTCTTCCGGCGTCAGGCGGCGCGACAGGCGCGCGGGATCCGGCGCGTAGATCGCCACGCCATTCGCATCCGTGCCCAGCCTCGGGCCCAGGAAGAAGCTGTCGATGTTCGAACGCAGGCGCGGCGTATGGCCTTCGCTCTTGTAGATCGAGGCGTTGTAGTTCGCCTCATACTGCCAGGCGGTGCCGGGAATGCGGCCCTTGGCGCCCAGCGAGATGGCTGTGGCCAGGTCGTTCCAGCTGCGGTTGTAGCGCTGCACGCCGCCGATTTCCTCGGGCGAGATATAGCGCGTCCACTCTTCGTAGGCGCCGCTGTTGCGGTTCAGGAAGGAACCGCCGCCCAGCGAAGCCGAGGTCCACGACGGGCCGCGCGTATTGTTGACGGTCTTGTTCTTGCCGAGCAGGAAATCGGCAAACAGCGTGGTCTCCGCATCGAGCTCGTAGTTGGCGCTGCCAAACACGTTCTGGCTGCTGTTCTTGGTCTGCGTGGTCCAGTAGGTGGGGCGGGTTTTCGGGCTGGCGCAATAGCTGCCGTTTTTCGCCGTGTACTTGCTGACGCTGCCGCCGAACATGTCGCCGAACTGGCTGCACGTGTCGCCCAGGTCGACATAGCGGCCGGACGTGCCGGAGGCCAGGGTGCGGCGCGAAGCAACCGTCGTCGGCACGCCGGAGCGGCTGCTCATGAAATCGCGGTCCATGCTCCACAGCGGATCGCGCTCGCTCAGCTCCACGCTGAACAAGGTATGCAGCTTGTCGAAATTGCCGCCGCCGGTCAGCTGCACGCGCTGGCTGCCGGCGCCGCCGCGCGAGGTGCCGCCCAGCTTGACGTTGATATCGAAGCCTTCCGTCTGTTTTTTCAGGATCACGTTGACCACGCCGGCGATCGCGTCCGAACCGTAGATGGCCGAGGCGCCACCGTTGAGGATTTCGATGCGCTCGACAATGCTCGACGGGATGTTCGCCAGATTGGTAAAGTTGACGGCACCGTCATAGGCGATGGGGAAATCGGCCAGGCGGCGGCCGTTCAGCAGGATCAGCGTATGGTTCGGCCCCAGGCCGCGCAGGCTGATGGTATTGGCCGACGGCGTGAAGGTGTTGCCATAGTCTTCGCCCTGCGTAAAGCCGCTGTTCTGCACCTGGTTGGTCAGCGCGTCGAAGACGTTCTTGTAGCCCTGCTTGGTGATTTCATCGCCGGTCAGGATGGTGACGGAAGACGGGCCTTCCAGGCTGGCGCGGGGAATGCGCGAACCGGTGACCACGACGGCTGGCGGGGTGGCCGCTGCCTGCTGATCCGCTGCGGGCGCTTGCGTTTGCGCGTGCGCCTGCCATGCGGTGCCGCCCAGGATGGCCAGTACGCCAAGGCTGAGCGGTGTTAACTTGAACTGTTTCGACATCGTTGCGCGTTTCGAGGTGGAGAAAGGCTGCAAGATAGCAAAATGCCAGTCGTTCCAGAACGAACGGATTCATCTTTCTATATATCAAAATTGTTATATAGAAAGATTTGTGAGCAGGAAAACGTCAACCACCTTGGCGTGGCCGTGGCAGAAGCATGCGCTTTAAGGCCGCATGATGGCAATTTCCTTGTAGGCCGGGCGCAGCAGGCGCATGGCCGTGTCGGCCGGACTCTCCACCGAACTCAGCAGCCGGGTCGCGCCCATGGCCGGGGCACAGCTGCCGCTGCTGCGGTAGCGCAGCGCCGCCGCCAGCATGCCTTCTGCCGCGTCGCCCAGCTGATGCTGGTAATCGTCGGCCACGTCGCAAGTGGGCGCCATGCCATCGGCAAAGTCGCCGAAACCCTTGGCATTGACGCCCTGGAACTGCACGGCGAAGTAGGTCGTGCCGCAATTCGGCGCCGGATAAAAACCATAAGGCTTGCCGCACGTCGTGCCGCCGATCAGGTTGACCTGCACGTCCACGCCGCGCAAGCCATTGATGATGGCTTCGCTGGCCGAGCAGGTATTGCCTGTCGTGAGCAGGGTCACGCGCTTGAGGCCCAGCGATGGCAAGGGCGTGCCCTGGGCGAGGGGATTGGGCGCGGGAAAGCCCTGGCTTTGCGCATGGAAGGGCACGGGCGCTTCGGGCTTGGTCTTGTCATTGAAGACCACCTGCTCGAAGGTTTTGCCGGCGGTGACTTGCGGACCGGCGATCATGTAGGCGAGCTCGCTGGCGACATCGAGGTAACCGCCGCCGTTGTAGCGCACGTCGACCACCAGGTCGCTGATGCCCGCCGCCTGGAAGCGCCGCATGGTCTCGACCAGCTGGCGTTCGGCCACGTTGTTGTGCGTATTGAAGGTCAGATAGCCCACCTTGCCCGTGGGCGTGTCGATGACGCGCTCGTTCTGCACGGCGCTGGTGTTCACGCTTACTGCCGTCAGGCTCACCGACATGGGCGCCCCACCGCGGCTGAAACCCAGCGTGTGCGTGCCCTGCGCCTTCGGGAACAGGCCCGCGTTGATGATAGTCACGCTGGCCGCGTCGGGGGCATTGACGAAATCGACGCCATCGATGGTTTGCAGCACGTCGCCCCGCTGCAGGCCCGCCAGCGCCGCCGGCGAACCCGGTTCCACTATCGAGATCACCGCCTTGCGCGGCGGCGTGTTGCGCGTCATGGCCAGCAGCATGCCGTAACCGAGTTCCACGCCGTTGAGCGACGCTTCCCATTCGGCCGTCGTATACGTGAAATGAAACTGGTCCTTGGGCTTGCCGGATGCCGTCGTGGCCGTTGTTTTCAGCACATTGAAATACGCGATGGGCGTGGCGAAGCTTTGCGGCAGGTAGGTGGTCGGCACTTCGCGGTACCACAGATAGGTTTCATCGATCCAGCTGCGCACCCACATCTGCTCATTGAGCAGGGTACCGGGCTTGTCGATGCTGCTGCCGCTGCGCGGCGCCTCGCACCGGTTCGCCACCGTGGCGGATGCGACCAGCGCCGTCGAATCGGGCGGCGCGACAGGCGGGACGACGGGCGCGCTATCGCTGCCACCGCCGCCTCCCCCGCAGGCACTCAACAGCAAGACAAGGGCAAGGGGAACCGCCAGGGTGGAAAAGCGCAGGGAACGCATGGCAAACTTTCCGAAAAGAAATTATCGAAAAATTATAATGCGTTTTGCCATCAGGCGTTGTTTTCTTTGACACAATGGCGCCCGCAGGCGCCATTGTGTCAAGCTCCCGCCATCACGCCATCACGCCACGGTGGCCGCCACGGGTGCTGCCACGACGGGCGGCAGCGGCGTCGGCGCGTTGAAGGCGATCAGCAAGCTGGCTTCCTTCTCTTTCGCCGCCTTCAGATGACGTTCCTTCACGTGGCCATAGCCGCGGATGTCTTCCGGGATGCTGGCGATGGCCACGGCTTGCGCCAGCTTGGCCGTCGTCAGTTTCGGCAGCAAGCCGCCCACCGTCGCGCGGTATTCGAGTATCAGCGCGCGCTCCATCTTGCGCTCGGCCGTATGGCCGAAGATGTCGAACGCCGTGCCGCGCAAGCCCTTGAACCTGGCCAGCACGCCAAACGCCTTCATCATCCATGGGCCGAATTCCTTTTTGACCAGGTGGCCCTGGGCGTCGGTTTTCGCCATGATCGGCGGCGCCAGGTGGAACTTGAGCTTGATGTCGCCTTCGAACATGGACGCGATCTTCGCCTGGAAGGCGCCATCCGTGTACAGGCGCGCCACTTCATACTCGTCCTTGTAGGCCATCAGCTTGTAGAAGTAGCGGGCCACGGCTTCCGTCAGGCGCAGGTGCGGGCCATTCAGGGCGCTTTCGGCGGCGCGTACCTGGCCGACGAAGTCCAGGTATTGCTGCGCGTACGCGCGGTCCTGGTAAGCCGTCAGCAGGGCCACGCGCTTTTCGATCAGGTCGTCGAGCGTTTCGATGCGCTTAAATTCCACCACTTTCGCAGGCGTCGTCATGCGTACCAGGCTGGCCGCATCGTGGGCGCCGGCGCGGCCCCAGTTGAAGGCCGCCTTGTTGAACGCCACCGAGACGTTATTCAAGTCGATGGCCTTCATGATGGCAGCTTCCGACAGCGGCACCTTGCCCTTTTGCCAGGCATAGCCGAGCATGAACATATTCGTCGCGATCGAGTCGCCCATCAGCGCCGTGGCGATCTGGCCCGCGTCGATGAAGTCCACGTGGTCGCTGCCGCAGGCCTTTTCGATTTCCATGCGCGCCGAGGCGCCGGGGAATTGCCAGTCCGGGTTCTTCACGAACGCGGCCGTCGACGAGCTGGTCGAGTTGATCATGGCCCAGCTGCGGCCCTCTCCCATGCGCGACAGGGCGTCGCGGCTGGCCGTGACGATCAGGTCGCAGCCGATCACGAGGTCGGCCGCGCCGGTACCCACGCGCGTCGAGTGGATATCGTCCTGGCGGTCCGCCAGGCGCACGTGCGACATCACGGGGCCGCCCTTCTGCGCCAGGCCGCTCATGTCGAGCACGGAACAGCCCTTGCCTTCCACGTGGGCCGCCATGGCCAGGATCTGGCCCACGGTGACCACGCCCGTGCCGCCGATACCGGTGACGAGAATGCCGAATGGTTCGGCCGTCGATGGGATGACGGGCGTCGGCAAGGCCGGCGCCGCCGGCGCGTCCTTGCCGGCAGCAGCCGCCTTCTTCGGCTTTTTCAGGCCGCCGCCTTCCACCGTCACGAAGCTGGGGCAGAAGCCCGTCGTGCACGAGAAATCCTTGTTGCAGGACGACTGGTTGATCTGGCGCTTGCGCCCCAGTTCCGTTTCCAGCGGTTCCACCGACAGGCAGTTCGACTGCACGGAACAGTCGCCGCAGCCTTCGCAGACGGCTTCGTTGATGACGGCGCGCTTGGCCGGGTCCGGGTATTCATTGCGTTTCCGGCGGCGGCGTTTTTCCGAAGCACAGGTCTGGTCGTAGATCATGGCCGATACGCCGGGCATGTCGCGCAGCTCGCGCTGCACGTCCATCAGTTCCGAACGGTGGCGCACGGTGACGCCTGGGGCCCAGGCGTAATCGTCCGGGTATTTTTCCGGTTCATCGGTGACGACGATGATGGGCCCCACGCCTTCGGCGGCGATCTGGCGCGAAATGATGGCCGGAGATAATGGGCCGTCGAATTCCTGGCCGCCCGTCATGGCCACCGCATCGTTGAACAAAATCTTGTAGGTGATGTTTACCTTGGCCGAAACGGCCGCGCGGATGGCCAGGATGCCCGAGTGGAAATACGTGCCGTCACCGAGGTTGGTAAACACGTGCTTCTCATTCGTGAACGGCGCCTGCCCCACCCAGGTGACGCCTTCGGCGCCCATGTGGGTAAACGTCGACGTTTCGCGGTCCATCCACAGCACCATGTAGTGGCAACCGATGCCGGCCAGCGCGCGCGAGCCTTCCGGCACCTTGGTGGAACTGTTGTGCGGGCAGCCCGAGCAGAAGAATGGCGTGCGGTCCTTTTGCGGGTCGGGTTTCACGCTGATGGCCTTGAGGACGTTTTCCTTCGCTTCCAGGTAGGCGATGCGCTCCTTCACGCGCTGCTCGACGGGATGACCCGCGTAGTAGCGCGAAATGCGGCTGGCAATGGCCCGCGCGATCATGGCCGGGTTCAGTTCATAGGTGGCCGGCAGCAGCCAGTCGCCGTGGCCCGTGCCCTTCTGGTTGCTCCATTCGCCCGTGTCGTCGAACTTGCCGACCACGCGCGGACGCTCGCCATCCTTCAGGTTGTACAGCTCTTCCTTGAGCGCGTATTCGAGAATCTGGCGCTTTTCTTCCACCACCAAAATCTCGTCGAGGCCCTTGGCAAATTCGTGCACGCCGTCCGCTTCCAGCGGCCACGTCATGCCGATCTTGTACAGGCGGATGCCGATGTCGGACGCCGTCTGTTCGTCGATGCCCAGGTCGGCCAGCGCCTGGCGCGTATCGAGGTAGGATTTGCCGGCCGTGATGATGCCGATGCGCGCCTTCGGGCTGTCCCAGATGATTTTATTGAGCTTGTTGGCACGCGCATACGCCAGCGCCGCGTACCATTTGTAGCTGTTCATGCGCACTTCCTGCTCCAGCACCGTGTCGGGCCAGCGGATGTTCAGGCCACCGGCCGGCATCTCGAAGTCGGTCGGCAGGGTGATCTGCACGCGGTCCGGGTCGAAATCGACGGCGGCGCCCGACTCGATGATGTCGGTCACGCATTTCATCGACACCCACAGGCCCGTGTAGCGGCTCATGGCCCAGGCGTGCAAGCCGTAGTCGATGTATTCCTGCACCGACGACGGGTACAGCACGGGGATGCCGCAGGCGTTCAGGATATGGTCGGACTGGTGCGCCGTGGACGAGGATTTGGCCGCGTGGTCGTCGCCGGCCAGCACCAGCACGCCGCCATGCTTGGCGGAACCGGCGTTATTGGCGTGTTTAAAAACGTCGCCGCAGCGGTCGACGCCGGGGCCCTTGCCGTACCACATGCCAAACACGCCGTCGTATTTCGCGTCTTCGAACAGATTCGTTTGCTGCGTGCCCCAGACGGCCGTGGCGGCCAGGTCTTCGTTCAGGCCAGGATGGAATTTGACGTGGTGTTCATCGAGGTATTTCTTGGCCTTGATCGCCGTCATGTCGACGGACGTCACAGGCGAACCGCGGTAACCGGTGATGTAGCCGGCCGTATTCAGGCCCGCCTTCAAATCGCGCTCGCGCTGCAGCATGGGCAGGCGGATCAGCGCCTGCGTGCCCGTCATGAAGGCGCGGCCGCGCTCCAGCGTATATTTGTCGTTCAGGGAAATTTCAGACGCGTGCGCGCCCGGCTCAAGACTCGAGCCCTTGATTGGTGCATTCATTACTTGTCTCCATTATTCTCTGTGCTACGCGTGCAAAGTCGGTTGAACTCACACGTACCGGCTGCGCTTTGTGAGCATGCCGGTGCGGAAAAATGACTTGTTTGTCGTAGACTACCACAGGAAGGCGCGCAGTTCTTTGCTGCGCTGCACTCCCGGGCCGGTGCTCTTTTTACTACTATTTGTTACAAAGCAACATTACGCCGCCTTCGTATCTTTCAGCACGCCGCGCTTGATCTGGTCCAGCTCGATCGATTCGAACAGGGCGCGGAAATTACCTTCGCCGAAGCCCTGGTCGCCCTTGCGCTGGATGATCTCGAAGAAGATCGGGCCGATCACCGTCTGCGTGAAAATCTGCAGCAGCAGTTCGCGTTCGTTTTCCGTGCTGTGGCCATCGATCAGGATGCGCAGGCGACGCAATTCTTCCAGCTGCTCGCCGTGGTTCGGCAGGCGGCGGTTGACCAGCTCATAGTAAGTTTCAATCGTGTCCTGGAAATCGATACCCGTATCGCGCATGCCTTGCACGGACGCATAGATATTCTCCGTACCCAGCGCGATGTGCTGGATGCCTTCGCCATGGTACTGGTCCAGGTATTCGGCGATCTGCGACTTGTCGTCCGACGATTCGTTGATGGGAATGCGGATCTTGCCGCACGGCGAAGTCATGGCCTTCGACTTGAGGCCCGTCAGCTTGCCTTCGATGTCGAAATAGCGCACTTCGCGGAAGTTGAACAGGCTTTCATAGAACGTCGCCCATTCCTTCATGCGGCCACGGTGGACATTGTGCGTCAGGTGGTCGATATACGTCAGGCCATGGCCGACGGGGTTGGCGACGGCGCCGGGAATGGCGACGAAATCGACGTCATAGATGCTGATGTCGCCGATGCCGCCCGGGGCGGCCGCGTCCGGCTTGCCCGCGCCCTTGCCGCGCCAGCGGTCGACGAAGTACAGCAGGGAATCGCCCACGCCCTTGATGGCGGGGATATTCAGCTCCATCGGGCCCGTTTTATTGTCGAAGCCCCAGGCGCCCAGTTCCAGCGCGCGGCGGTACACAAAGGCCGCGTCGTCGACGCGGATGGCGATGGCGCACACGGACGGGCCGTGATGGCGGGCAAAACGCTGCGCGAACGAATCTTGTTCGGCATTGATGATGAAATTGATGTCGCCCTGACGGTACAGGGTCACATCCTTGTGGCGGTGGCGCGCGATGGCCGTGAAGCCCATGTTCTCGAACAGCTTGCCCAATGCTTTTGGGTCTGGTGCTGCATACTCGACGAACTCGAAACCATCGGTACCCATCGGGTTTTCCCAAGGCTGAAATTGCATGATGTCTCCTCCAAGAAGTAGCGCACAGTATAGGCCCGGTCTGTGGGCATTAAATGCCAAAGATCTCCCGAACAATCATGATTTGCGCAATAATATTGCGTGAAAGTCGAACCACCGGAGGAAGCATGAGCAAAATTACGCTGGATAAAACGGATCGCAAGATCCTCGCCGTCCTGCAGGCCGATGGCCGCCTGTCGAATCAGGACGTGGCCGAACAGGTCAGCCTGTCGCCGTCGCCATGCTTGCGCCGTGTCAAACGGCTGGAAGAAGCGGGCGTGATCCGCCAGTACGTGGCCCTGCTGGACCCGGAAAAGATCGGCCTGGGCTTGCTGGCCTACGTCAACGTGCGGCTGGAAAAGCACAGCGACGCCACCGCCCACAGCACGGCGCGCGTATTGGCGCCCAATCTGGTGACGAATACCTCGCCGCGCGCCGACTTCGCCGTGGCCGTGGCGCAATGGCCGGAAGTGGTGGCCTGCTATGCGATGACGGGCGAAATGGATTATCTGTTGCGCGTGCACGTGGAAGACATGGAGCACTTTTCGCGCTTCATGATGGCGACCCTCCTGCGCCACCCGGCCGTGCTGGACGTGAAATCGAGCTTCGCCCTGCAGCGCATCAAGGATACGACGGCCTTGCCGCTGCTGTAATTACTCTGCTGGCGGCGGGGGTGCCGGCGGCGCTGGCTTCTTGCGTCCCGGCAAGCGCTCGAACAGCTTATAGGCGGCGCGCGCATTGGCCTTGAACGTGTAGTCGAACATGGCAAACTGCTCCTGCACGGCTTCCTGCAGCATGCTGCTGGGGTTCGGCGGCAATAGTTTCAGATAAGCATCGGCTTCGCCATAGTCGCGCTGGATTTCCATGCCCGCCTTCTTGGCGATATGCATCATCGTCTTGTTCGACGACAGGCAGTGCATGTACAGGGTATCGACATCGTTGTTACGGCAGTGGATCGCCGCCCGCTCGAACAGTTTCGAGCCCACGCCCATGCCGCGCATGGATTTCGACACGGACACGCCAAACTCGGCCACCTGCTCCTTGTCCGTCACCACGCTTTTCGCCGGCGACTTGTCCTTCGGCGCAAACGCCAGGTGTCCCACGCCCACCAGCTTGAACAGGCTGTTGTAGACGCCGTAGACCATGTCGCGCGAGAAATCCATCTTCTGTACGTACTGGGCCACCAGCTCATCGGGCAAGGCGCTGCCAAAGCGCAGCAGGCGGTCGCTTTTTTCCAGGGTCAGGAAATGCTTCATCATGCGGCGCCGGTCGCGCTCATGCAGTTGCTTGACCAGCACGGTCGGACGCCCGCCGCCGCTACGGCTGAGCCAGCGGCGAAACGGGTTTTGAAATAGCTTGGGTATGGTCACGTCGACTCCTGGAAGCGGTGCTGCGGCACGTCAGGCCGGCATTGTGCAGTGCAGCATTGTAACGTAGTTCCGCCGTTCAAGCCTGGGCCAGGAAGGCCTGCACGGCCGCTACCCGCGCCGCATGGATGACTTCGGGGATGCGCTTGGGCTCCGCGCAGCCTTGCGCCAGCGCGCCCGCATTCACGGCGCGCGCCGCGTCCAGCCCGCCCTGCAGCCGCGCCGCCTGAGGGAAATCGCCGGTGACCAGCCCGTCGCAGGCCACCGCCTGCAGCATCTGCGCAAAGCGCTGCGACTTGCGCAAGCCGTCGCAGCGTTCGCACAGGGCGACGATGGCTTCGGCGCCCAGCGCCAGCGCGCCATTGATATGCTCCCGTTCGCGGGCCGCCATGACGGCCAGCTCGCGGCACTCGTTGGGCACGCGCAGGCGTACGCTCAGTTGCTCAATGGCATCCTTGCTCATGCGCAGCATCAAGGCCGCGAAGCGCACGGGCAGCTCAAGGCCTTGCGCTGCCGCATGATCGATCACCTGCAGCAGGCGCTCGCTCAGCGCAATTTCCCCCATGATGCGCGCCAGGGCGCCGCATTCGTGCAGCACCATCAGCATGCGCGACGGATGGCTTTCCATCAGCCCCTTGGCCACTTCCTGCCACACGCGCTCGGCCACCAGCGCATCGACTTCGCCATCGACCACCATCTGGCGCATCAGCGCCATGGTGGCGGGCGCCACCGTAAAGGCGTCGAAGCGGGCGGCAAAGCGGGCCAGGCGCAGGATGCGCACGGGATCTTCGCCAAAGGCGCCGGAGACGTGGCGAAAGACTTTGTTGCGGATATCCGCAATGCCGCCGAACGGGTCCGTCAGGCTGCCATCCTCGGCCCGGGCGATGGCGTTGATGGTCAGATCGCGCCGCACCAGGTCGTCTTCCAGGGTGACGTCGGGCGCCGTGTGGAAGACAAAGCCCCGGTAGCCGGGCGCCGTCTTGCGCTCCGTGCGGGCCAAGGCGTATTCTTCCTGCGTCTTCGGGTGCAGGAAGACGGGGAAATCCTTGCCCACGGGACGGAAGCCCTGGCGCAGCATGTCTTCGGGCGTGGCGCCCACGACGACGTGGTCGTGGTCTTTCACGGGCAAGCCCAGCAGTTGGTCGCGCACCGCGCCACCGACCGTGTATATCTTCATCGTCAACGTCTCTTCAATCGGGCAATTCCGCGTCGTGCTTGGCAGCGACTTCCGTTTCCGCCAGCGCTTCCGCGATCCAGCGCGCGACGGCCGGGTGCGCCTGCACGCGCTCGCAATACGCGTTCAGGGCCGGCGCCAGGCTCACGCCATACGTGCGGAAACGCATGACGACGGGGGCGAAATAGGCATCGGCGATGGAAAAGTCGCCAAACAGGAACTGGTGGTGGCCAAAGCGCGACAGGCACTCTTCCCAGATTTCGCTGATGCGGCCGATATCGGCCTGGGCGGCGGCCGTGCGGCCCCGGCCCGGCAATTTTGCCTTGATATTCATCGACATATCCGTGCGCAAGCCGGCGAAACCCGAGTGCATTTCCGCGCAGACACAGCGTGCCATGGCGCGCGCGGCCACGTCCTGCGGCCACAGGTGCTTATCGGGAAACTGCTCGGCCAGGTATTCGCAGATGGCCAGGCTGTCCCAGATCGTCATCTCGCCCGCCAGCAGCACGGGCACGCGGCCGCAAGCCGAATATTCGGCGATTTTCGTCGCCGTGTCGCTTTGGTCGAGCAAGACGCGCACTTCATGGAAGGGGATGCCGAACGCCGTCATGGCCACCCACGGGCGCATCGACCACGACGAGTAATTCTTGTTGCCGATGATGAGGGTCAGGCCCGGCTCGCGCGCGGCGGCCAGGGTTTGCGTCAGGCTGGGATCGAGGATGGTCGTTTGCATGGTCGGCGAACTCTAGTTGGATGATGGCAAATCGGCGGAAACAGCGCTGTTTTTCGGTCCCACGGTGCCCAGGCGCGCTTTCAGCGACTGCGGGCTCTTCTCGAACAGGGCCGCGTAATAGGTGGCGTTGGCCATCACGTTTTTCACGTAGCCGCGCGTTTCCGTGTACGGGATCGTTTCGGCGAAGACGGCGCCTTCCAGCGGACGCGTCATGGTGGCGCGCCAGATGCGCAGGCGCCCCGGTCCCGCGTTGTAGGCGGCGCTGGCCAGCACTTGCGAACCGTCGAGGCCGCCGAGCACCATGTTCAGGTAGTTGGTGCCCAGCAAGACGTTGGTGCGCACGTCGCTCAGGGTTTCCGTGACGAAATCGGTAAGGCCGATCTTCTTGGCGACATAACGGGCCGTCGACGGCATCACCTGCATCAGGCCCGAGGCGCCCACATGCGACTGCGCATCCATGATGAAGCGCGATTCCTGGCGGATCAGCCCATAGACCCAGGCCTTGTCCAGGCCCAGCGTCTGCGTGGCCGGATGCATGACGTCGTCGTGCGGCGTCGGATAGCGCTGCGTGTAGTCCACTTCCAGGCGCGTGCGGTCCGAGGTGTTGACCATGCGGTCGAGCACATTGTTCTGGCGTGCAAATTCCGCGGCCGCCAGGTGCTGGCGGTCCGTCATCGAACGCAATTCCCAGTTCCACTCGCGCGTGCCTTCGAAGCGCAAGCGCATATTGAAAAATTTCAAGGCCCGCTGCAAGCCGGGATTGGCGGCCATGACGGCAATTTCCGCCGGCGTGACGGGCTGGCCCGGCGGCGGCAACACCAGATGATTGCCCAGCTCTTCATTGGCCAGCAAGCCGTAGAAATTCGATTGCTCGCTGATCGTGCGGTACAGGGCGTCCGCCTGCGCATTCGGGCGGCCCGGCGTTTCCGCCTGCTGCGCCCGCGCCAGCCAGTACACCCAGGTGGGGTCCGTGCGCAGGGACGCCGGCATGGCCAGGATGGCGGCCTTCACCAGCGGCCAGTTGCCTTCACGCAGGGCAATGCGCGCCTTCCACTGCATCTGCTCCTGGGTCAACGGCGCGCCATTAGTTTTTTGCCAATATTCGAATGCTTCCGGCGCCAGCGCATACGACGCTTGCAGGGCCAGGCTGGCCCAGCCGATGGCCTGTTCCTGCGCCGTCAGCTGCGAACTCGCCTTTTGCAGGGCCACCACGCCCAGTTTCAAGGTGCTTTTCGCCATGCGGCCCACGGCCACCAGGTACATTTCGTGGTCGGCGCGGCTGGCGCCCGGGCCCTTGGCCAGCACCAGCGCCGGCAAGTCGATGGCTTGCGCCATCTTCGCGTCGGAGGCGCCCAGCAGCAGCGCGATGCGGCGCGCGGGACCCGTGGCGTTGGTCTGGCCCGCCAGGCGGATCTGCGCCCACAGGTCGTTCGCGTCGAACTGGCCGTTTTGCGCCAATGCCGCGATCAGGCTGCCGCACGCTTCGCCATAGCCGGGCGGCGACACGAGCAGGTTGCGCGCCTCGGACGCCACGTTCTGGCCCTTGGCGGCGCGCGACATCAGCGCGTAGCACTTGAGCTGGGTGTCGTCGTCGAGGGCGAATTGCGGATATTGCTCATCAAACACGACCCAGTCACGCTTGCGGCCCAGCTCCAGCAGCCAGTCGTTGCGGAAACGGTCGGCGATGGCGCTGCCCTTGTAGCGGTTCAGGTAATCTCGAAATTGCGCCTCGGTCAACTGTTTGATGCGCGGTTTCAGCCGATAATAGTCAACATACGATGGAATCTGGTAATTCGTCAGGCGCCCCGCATAAAAGTCGGCTTTCTCGATGTCATCCTTGCGCGCGGCGTCGCGCAGCAGCAGGAAGGCATCGTCCTCGCTGCGCGTGTCGGGTGCGGCAGGCGTTACGGTGGCGGACACCTGGGCCAGGGCGGCCAGGGGGGACAAGGCCGATGCAACGCACAGCATCGTACCGGCAATCCATTTCAGTGGGGAAATCAATGTACGACTCTCAATCTTAACTTGATGGTGATATGAATAGCGACCCTAGAATAACATGCGATCCGGCCACACGGCCACCCATTGCGCCACAGGAAAAAGCCAGCTTGCGCAAAGCCTTGCTGGCGGCCCGCCGCGCCCTGCCCGAGGCCACGCGCGCGCAGTGGGATGCGGCCATCGCGCAGCGCCTGCTGGACTGGTGCGCGCAGGAAAACGTCGGGGAACTGGGCGTCTACTGGCCCCTGCACGGCGAGCCGGACCTGCACGGCGCGTATGCGCAACTGGCCGCGCGCGGCGTGCAACTAAGCTTGCCGGTGGTGCTGGAAAAGCACGCGCCGCTGGCGTTTTCTGCCTGGACGCCGGGCGCAGCGATGGTCAAGGATGGCATGGGCGTGGCCGTGCCCGCCCAGTTGCGCCTGTGCCCGGCGCCCGCCACCCTGCTGGTGCCTTGCCTGGGATTTAATGAGCAACGTTTCCGGCTCGGCTATGGCGGCGGCTATTACGACCGCACCCTGGCCGCCACGCCCCGTCCGCGCACCGTGGGCATCGCCTATGCCTGCCTGGCGGCATCTTTTCCCAAGGGCGAATACGACATCGCCCTCGATCACATCGTGACCGAGGGCGATCTGCTCTGAAAGCACCTAACATAACCTACTGCGCGTCGCGATTTGCGGCCTCCGATGCTCACTGTGCTATAGCACAGCTCCGCTTCTCGGCCACAACTCGCTGCCGCTCGCGACGGTTTTGTTAGGCGCTATAACTGCAAAGAATTACTTGACCAGGCGCTGCCACAGTGCGGTCGTGGGCGCCGCCTGGTTCATGCTATAGAAATGCAAGCCGGGCGCGCCGCCTTCCAGCAGGCGTTCGCACAAGCCCGTCACCACGTCCAGGCCGAAAGCCTTGATGGACGCGCTGTCGTCGCCAAAGCTGGCCAGTTTCAAACGCACCCAGCGTGGAATTTCGGCGCCGCACATGTCCGAAAAGCGCATCAGCTGCGTGTAGTTCGTGATCGGCATGATGCCGGCCACGATGGGCACGTTGATGCCCATCTTCTGCGTCTGCTCGACAAACTGGAAATACGCGTCGGCATTGTAGAAGTACTGGGTGATGGCGGCATCGGCGCCGGCCTGCACCTTGCGCGCGAACGCGTTCAGGTCGTCCTGCGGCGAACGGGCTTGCGGATGCACTTCCGGATAGGCGGCCACTTCGATATGGAAATGGTCGCCCGTCTCGGCGCGGATGAATTCCACCAGCTCGTTGGCATAGCGGAACTCGCCCGAGGCGCCATAGCCGCTCGGCAAGTCGCCGCGCAAGGCGACGATGCGGTTCACGCCAGCCGCCTTGAAGTCGGCCAGCACGGCGCGGATCGATTCGCGCGAACCGCCCACGCAAGACAGATGGGGCGCGGCTTCTTCGCCGGCCGCCAGGATCTCGCGCACGGTGTCGAGCGTGCCCTGCTGCGTGGTGCCGCCCGCGCCAAACGTCACCGAGAAATACTTCGGATGCAATTCGGACAACTTGACCCGCGTGGCGCGCAGCTTTTCCGCCCCTTCCGGGGTTTTCGGCGGGAAAAACTCAATACTGAAGTTATGGTTTGCCATCGTCATTACTCAAAAGTAAGGTCGACAAGGCCCAGGAAATGACGCTGTACAGCAATGCACCACCCACGGCCGACCAGAAACTGGCAACATGGAAACCAGTTATCACCTGCGCCACCAGCCAGAACATGAAACCGTTGATGATCAAAATGAACAGACCCAGCGACAAGAACGTCACGGGCAGGGTCAGCAGGATCAGCAGGGGGCGGATCAGCGCATTGACCAGTCCCAGCACGGCGGCGGCCAGCAGCGCGGTCCAGCCGCTGCTCATCGTCACCGAGTGCATCAGGTAGGGAACGGCAAACAGGGCTGCCGCATTGATAAACCAAATCAGTAGCAAGCGCATTTCTCTAGCCTGTCAAAAGCGATAATCGACCGGCGACGGCCGGACTTTTAAATTACACAAGTGAGCCTTGTTGCCTCGCGAACCGTAGCGAGCGGATGCGCGGCGTGGCCGAGAAGCGCAGCTCTACGAAGGTACAGCGAGCATCGCCGGCCGCGCCCCGCGCCGCGCAG
Organism: Janthinobacterium sp. FT14W; assembly: GCF_009208755.1. Classification (NCBI taxonomy): domain Bacteria; kingdom Pseudomonadati; phylum Pseudomonadota; class Betaproteobacteria; order Burkholderiales; family Oxalobacteraceae; genus Janthinobacterium; species Janthinobacterium sp. FT14W. The sequence goes on from NZ_WFLL01000003.1 coordinate 126,931, forward strand.
TAGGTTCCCGAGGCAAGCAACCGATTAGTAGCGGTAGTGGTCGGGCTTGTATGGACCTTCCGTGCGCACGCCGATGTAGTCGGCTTGCTCTTGCGTCAGTTCCGTCAGCTGCGCATTCAACTTTTTGAGTTGCAGGCGGGCGACTTTTTCATCGAGGTGTTTCGGCAAGGTGTACACGCCGACCGGGTAGTTGGCCGTGTTGGCGTACAGTTCGATCTGCGCGATCGTCTGGTTGGCAAACGACGAGCTCATCACGTACGACGGGTGGCCCGTGCCGCAACCGAGGTTGACCAGGCGGCCTTCGGCCAGCAGGATGATGCGGCGGCCCGACGGGAAGATGATGTGGTCGACTTGCGGCTTGATGTTTTCCCACTCGTATTGTTTCAACGAAGCGACGTCGATTTCATTGTCGAAGTGACCAATGTTGCAGACGATGGCCTGGTCTTTCATGCGCGTCAGGTGATCGTGCGTCAGGATATGGTAGTTGCCCGTGCAGGTGACAAAGATGTCGCCGTGTTCGCATGCGTAATCCATCGTGACCACGCGGTAGCCTTCCATCGCCGCCTGCAGTGCGCAGATCGGATCGACTTCCGTCACCCACACTTGCGCCGACAGGGCGCGCATGGCTTGCGCCGAACCTTTGCCCACGTCGCCGTAACCGGCGATGACGGCCACTTTACCGGCGATCATCACGTCGGTGGCGCGCTTGATGCCGTCGACCAAGGATTCGCGGCAGCCGTACAGGTTGTCGAATTTCGATTTCGTCACGGAATCGTTCACGTTGATCGCAGGGAAAGCCAGCTTGCCTTCCTTGTGCATCTGGTACAGGCGGTGCACGCCGGTGGTGGTTTCTTCCGTCACGCCCAGGATTTCCGGCAGGCGCTTCGAATACCAGGTCGGGTCGGCCAGCAAGTGCTTCTTGATCGAGTTGAACAGGCAGATTTCTTCTTCCGAACCGGGGTTGGCCAGCACCGACAGGTCGGTTTCCGCGCGCACGCCCAGGTGCAGCAGCAGGGTGGCATCGCCGCCATCGTCGAGGATCATGTTCGAGTAGACAGCCTTGCCGTCCACGTTCGGCCATTCGAAGATGCGGTGCGTGTATTCCCAGTAGTCGTCCAGCGATTCGCCCTTGACGGCGAACACAGGGGTGCCGGCGGCAGCGATGGCGGCGGCGGCGTGGTCTTGCGTGGAGTAAATGTTGCACGATGCCCAACGCACTTGCGCGCCCAGTGCTTCCAGGGTCTGGATCAGCACGGCAGTCTGGATGGTCATGTGGATGGAACCGGTGATGCGCGCGCCTTTCAAAGGCTGCGCTGCCGCGAATTCTTCGCGGATGGCCATCAGGCCAGGCATTTCCGTTTCAGCAATCTTGATTTCTTTGTCGCCCCATGCGGCCAAGGTGATATCGGCGATGGTGTAGTCGTATTGCGATTTGAGTACGGCGTTCATCACGCCCTCCTTTCAGTTGTTGAAAAAGGTACGTGAGCGCGGTTGCAGGATATTCCGAGCCTGGCGAATTTCTTCGTCGCAACGCTCCTCGGACACGGGATTTTAACATTGCCAAGGCCGCCGCGCCAGCCTGTTTGTACGGCATTGCCACGCGACAACACATAAAAAAAGCGCCCGTGGCCAACAGGCCGGGACGCTTTTCTTGCAAATCCGACTAGATTACTTCAGGCCGGCGGCGTCGCGCAGCAGGGCGACCTTGTCCGTGCGTTCCCACGTGAATTCCGGCTCTTCGCGGCCGAAGTGGCCGTAGGCGGCGCTCTTCTGGTAGATCGGACGCAGCAGGTCCAGCATTTGCACGATGCCTTTTGGACGCAGGTCGAAGTGCGCCAGCACCAGCTTGGCGATTTCCGCGTCGGGAATCACGCCCGTGCCTTCCGTGTAGACGGTGATGTTGATCGGCTTGGCCACGCCGATGGCGTAGCTGACCTGCACCTGGCATTGGCGCGCCAGGCCGGCGGCGACGATGTTTTTCGCCACGTAGCGGGCCGCATACGCTGCCGAACGGTCGACTTTCGACGGGTCCTTGCCCGAGAACGCGCCACCGCCGTGCGGGGCTGCGCCACCGTAGGTGTCGACGATGATCTTGCGGCCGGTCAAGCCGCAATCGCCTTGCGGACCGCCGATGACGAAACGGCCCGTCGGGTTGACGAGGAATTTCGTGTCCGTCAGCCATTCGCGCGGCAGGATGGGCTTGATGATTTCTTCGATGACCGCTTCTTCGATCTGCGAGTGCGAGATTTCCGGCGCATGCTGGGTCGACAGCACGACCGTGTGCACGCCGACGGGGCGGCCATCGACGTAGCGCAGGGTCACTTGCGATTTCGCGTCCGGACGCAGCCATGGCAAACGGCCATCCTTGCGCAGCTGCGACTGGCGCTCGACCAGGCGGTGCGCGTAGTGGATGGCGGCGGGCATCAGCTCGGCCGTTTCATCGCAGGCATAACCGAACATCAAGCCCTGATCGCCAGCGCCTTGATCCAAGTCAATCCCCGCACCTTCATCGACGCCTTGCGCGATGTCCGGCGACTGCTTGTCGTAGGCCACCAGCACGGCGCAACCCTTGTAGTCGATGCCGTATTCCGTGTTGTCGTAACCGATGCGTTTGATGGTTTCGCGCGCAACTTGAATATAATCCACATTGGCGTGAGTGGTAATCTCGCCAGCCAGCACCACCAGGCCCGTGTTGCACAGGGTTTCGGCAGCCACGCGGGCGGCTGGATCCTGGGCCAGGATGGCGTCAAGGATGGCGTCGGAAATTTGATCGGCAACCTTGTCGGGATGGCCTTCCGAGACGGATTCGGAAGTGAAGAGATAGTCGTTTGACATTGCAAGCTCCTGTTTACTATGTGAATGTTCTGTCGCAGTAAAGAGGATTTGCCTGCGACGCTTTAGCGAGATTTATATTCCGCATCGCAAGTTGTCTATTAACTCAGCGGTTACTGCATACGTGGTATTTTACGCTTCTTAAAAAATTTTGGCACAGCAACACGCCATTCCTGGAAACCGCTTATTCATGTTAGTCCCAATTTTCCGCTTCTTATCCATCTTTCCCCTGCCCGTCCTGCATGGCCTGGGCGCTGCGCTTGGCTGGGTGATTTACGCCATTTCACCTTCCTACCGGCGCCGCATGCGCGAGAACATGCAGGGTGCGGGGTTTTCGCAACACTTGCACACGGCCGTGGCCGAAGCGGGCAAGAGCGTGCTGGAATTGCCCTTCATCTGGTGCGCGCCGGCCGAGCGCGTGGCGCGCCATGCGACGGTGGAAAACTGGGAGCTGGTGGAAAAAGCCCTGCAGCACGGCCGCGGCATCGTCTTCCTGACGCCGCACCTGGGCTGCTTTGAAATCGTCGCCCAGCAGATCGCGCTGCGCACGCCGCTCACCGTGATGTACCGCCCGCCCAAGCGCGCCGCGCTCAAGCCCTTGATCGAAGGGGCCCGCGCGCGCGAAAACCTGATGCTGGCGCCCGCCAATATGTCGGGCGTGCGCATCTTTGCCAAATGCCTGAAAAAAGGCCAGCCCATCGGCCTGCTGCCCGACCAGGTGCCGCAGGAGGGCGAAGGCGTGTGGGCCGATTTCTTCGGCCGCCCCGCCTACACCATGACCCTGCCGGCCAAGCTGGCGCAGATGGGCGGCGCCGAAGTCATCATCACTTACGCCGAGCGCCTGCCGGGCGGACGCGGCTACGTCGTGCACTTCGTGCCGTTTACCGAGTCGCTCGATAGTACCTCGGCGGAACAGGCGCGCACCATCAATGCGGCCATGGAACAGTTGATCGCGCGCAGCCCCGCGCAATATTTGTGGAGCTACAACCGCTACAAGGTGCCGCGCGGCGCGCCGCCGCCCGCGCCGGCGGCGGCCGAGGCAGCCAAGGAGCAGGCATGAGACTGCTGATCGCCTTCATGTGGCTGCTGCACTGGCTGCCCTTGCCCATCCTGGGCCGCTTCGGCGTGGCCGTCGGCAGCCTGTTGTTCATCGCCATGCCCACGCGGCGCAAGATTGCCCTGACGAATCTGCGCCTGTGCATGCCGCAATTGTCGGAAGCCGAGCGCGTGGCCCTGGCGCGCCAGCATTTCCAGGCGTATTCGCGCAGCGTGTGGGAGCGCAGCATCCTGTGGTGGTCGTCGGAAGAACGGCTGAACCGCCTGATCAAGAAGGTGCCCGCCTTCCCGGGCCAGCAGATCGCGGCCAAGCCCACCATCCTGCTGTGTCCGCACTTCGTCTGCCTCGACGTGGCCGGCGCCGCCACGGCCATGGAAATTTCCGCCTCGTCCATGTATGTGCAGCAAAAGAACGCAGCCTTCGACCAGGCCCTGCGCAACGGCCGTTCGCGCTTCAAGCCGCCCAAGCTGTTTACGCGCCAGGACGGCATCAAGACGATTTTGCGCGCCCTGCGCGACGGCCTGCCCTATTTCATGCTGCCGGACATGGATTTCGGCGAAAAGGATGCGGAATTCGTGCCCTTCTTCGGCGTACCCGCCGCCACCCTGACGGCCACGGCGCGCCTGGCGCTGGCCGCCAAGGCGCAGGTCATCCCCGTCATCGCCACCTTTCTGCCCAATTACCAGGGCTGGAAAGTGACCTATTACCCGGCGTGGGACGATTACCCGGGCGACGACATCACGGCCGCCACGCGCCGCATGAACGAATTCATCGAGGAACGCGTGCGCGAAGCGCCGGCCGAATATTTCTGGACGCATAAGCGCTTCAAGACGCGTCCCGAAGGCGAAGCCTCGTTCTATAACCAGCACAAGTGATACGGCAGACCATGAAAATCCACTTTACCAAAATGCATGGCGCCGGCAATGACTTCATCGTCATCGACGCCATCAACCAGGACATCGATTTCACGCCGGGCCAGTGGCAGCGCCTGGCCGACCGCCGTTTCGGCATCGGCGCCGACCAGATCCTCGTGGTGGAAAAGCCGCGCCTGCCCGGCTGCGACTTCCGCTACCGCATCTACAACAACGATGGGGGCGAAGTGGAGCAATGCGGCAACGGCGCGCGCGCCTTCGTCAAGTTCGTCAGCGAAAAAGGCTTGTCCGACAAGACCAGCATCCGCGTGGAAACCATGGCCGGCATCATCGCGCCCCGCCTGGAGATCGACGGCAGCATCACGGTCGACATGGGCGCGCCCGTGCTGGAACCCGCGCTGGTGCCGTTCGATGCGGCTGGCCTCGCTGGCGTAACGGAAGGCAAGGACACCGTGTGGCCGCTGGACCTGGCGCTGCCGGGACTGACGGCCCCCGTGCTGGTGTCGGTCGTGTCGATGGGCAACCCGCATGCCGTGCAAGTGGTCGACGATGTCGACGCGCAAGACCTGGAACAATCGGGCCCGCTGATCGAACACCACCCGCGCTTCCCCCGCCGGGTCAACGCGGGCTACATGCAGATCGTAGACCGCCAGCACGTGAAACTGCGCGTGTACGAGCGGGGCGCGGGCGAAACCCTGGCGTGCGGCACGGGCGCCTGCGCCGCCGCCGTGGCCGGCATCATGCGGGGCCGGCTCGATTCGCCCGTGCGCATCAGCGCGCGCGGCGGCGAACTGTCGATCGCCTGGCAAGGCCCGGGCCATCCCGTGCTGATGACGGGTCCGGCCGTCACCGTCTTCGAAGGCGCGATCGAGCTATAGGCAGCGCGGCAAGCCGTTCTACATCATGCCGCCAGGAACTGCTGTTCCTGCGCGACATCCAGCTCGGCCAGGTAGCACTTCAGCCGGTACAGGCGCTGCCGGTAATTGCCTTCCGGTCCCGTCACGCCGCAATCGACGCGCTCGAACAGGCGCACCACCTGATCGAGCAGCTGGCGCTCCTGCGCCGTGCGGATCAGCGCCAGGCGCCGCTTGCCGCGCCCATGCGTGGCGCTGATATCGATCAACAGACAATGTCCCTGGTCGGCCGCATGGATATCGAGCAGCAGCGCCTCGGCACGCGACAAATGAAAGCGGCGCGCCAGTTCCAGCCGCGCTGCCAGCAGGGGGTGGCTCTGGACCAGCTGGCGCAAGTGCCCGTCGGCATGCAGCGCGGCGCACTGGCCCCAGTCGCCGGATTCGCCCTGCGGCGCGATCTTCGCCAGCGCCGCCTCTGCTTCGCTGCTGCCCTGCGCCTGCGCCTGCAGCAGCCAATAGGCGGCCCGCACATCGCTGTTGACGCCGTCGCGGCGGTTGCGCCAGGCATGCATGCCGCACTCGAGCTGGGCCGGACCATGTCCCAGGTCGGCCGCGCGCTCCAGGCAGGAATGGGCTTCGACCACATTGCGCTGGGAAAATTCCGGTTTCGTATAAATACGCGACAGCACGAACCAGGCTTCGGCCAGTCCCTGCTCGCCCGCCTGCGTCAGCCAGCGCACGGCCCGCTTGAAATTGGCGGCGCCATGGCGCGTGGCCAGCCGCTGGCCATGGGCATCCATGCGCGCGTAGCCGAGTCCCAGCTCCAGCTGCGCCGTGCGGTCGCCGCCATGCGCGGCCAGCTCGCAGCACTGCCAGCCTTCCGCATCGCCGCCAGGCGCCAATGCCTGCGCGCAGCGCGACAGCAGCAGCACCTGCTGCGCGTCGAGGCTGATCGTGCGCGCAGCGGCCGCCGCCTGCCGCTGCAGCAGCTCGCGCGCCAGCGGCAAGGCTTGCGCCAGGAATCCCCCATGGTCGCCCTGGCTCCAGGCCTGCTCCAGCCCCGCGTACAGCGGCGCATCGCCATCGAAAGCTTGCTCGCCAGCAAGGTTGGCATCCGGCAGCGCGGCGGCGGACGCGCCTCCCTGCATGGACAACAACCATTGCGCATCGGGCAAGCCGGCGCGCACGGCGGCGTCCAGCGCCAGGCGCGCCTTGGCGCGCAAGGTTTCGCAACTGCTGGCGGCATTGCCCAGCACCAGTTGCGCCAGCACCAGCCCGGCCTGCACCAGGCCCGCATCGAACGCCTGCGCGTAATAGGGAATCAGCGCCTTGGCTGCCGGCTGCGCCACTTCGAAAGGCACGTGCGTGCCAATCAGCATGCACGCTTCCTCGCTATCCTCCTGGGCCGCCCGCGCCAGCCAGTGCAAGGCTGTCGGCAAGCTTTGCGGCACCCCCTGGCCGAACAGATACACGCGTCCCAACGCCAGCTGGCACGCCACGTCGCCTGCACGTGCACCCTTGATCAATCCTAATGTTTCGCGATTTGCCATCGATTCTCGATATTGAGTCAATGATTCTAATAATAGTGAGCCGTCTCCAGACCCATCAGTGCAGGCCGTCCCTTAGTGTAACGTCCTTGTGTCATAAATCCGCCAAAGCCGGCTGAAGAACTTGATTCAACGCAACAATGCCCAGGCCCGGACACGCCAAGATGACAGGGTGCAGCGACCATGGCGACGGGAGAATGCTTGCCATCAGTACAAGATCGGCAGAAACCGCGCGTTACAAAAATACAACAGGGCCATGGATTTATGACGCTTTTCACCAATCTTTTCACGCATATTTGACCAATCCCGCACGTCTTGCGCGCCGACGAATTAAGGTTGATTCATCGAAACGCGCCAGTTCGCGTATTTCAATCTGCTCGGATCTCGGACGGAACTCACTTTTAATAGGGAATAAGACATGAAAAAATCACTCGTTGCCCTCGCACTCTTCGGCGCCTTTGCCGCAACCGCACAAGCGCAGTCGTCCGTCCAAATCTACGGCACGATCGATGCAGGCCTGGCCAAAGCGACTGGTTCGACCACCGCCGTCACCAAGCGCGACAACAACAAACTGGGCTTCAAGGGCACGGAAGATCTGGGCAATGGCTTGAAAGCTATTTTCCAACTGGAAATTCGCTATGAATCCGACACCGGCACCGTAGAAAACACCTCGGGCGCCAATTCGCGTCCGCTGTTCCAGGGTCAAAGCCGCGTCGGCCTGCAAGGCGACTTCGGTACCGTACGCCTGGGCCGTGGCCTGACCGCTTTCCAGGAAACGAGCACCAGTTTCGAACCATGGTCGGGCATGCCTACGCCAGCCGGTTTCCAGACCGACCTGACCGTCGCCGGCTACACCAGCGATCCGCTGAGCGCGCCAGGCAACTCGCGTAACCGCTTCTCGAATGCCGTGTTCTACAACTCGCCAGTCATCAGCGGCTTCCAGTTCAACGCCACCGTGGCGGCCAAGGAAGCGAACAACAATGCCGCCGTCGCCGCCACCGTGCGCAACCTGACGACGAATGCCACCGGCAACTTCGCGCTGCCAGCCAACGTGGTGCCAGCATCGAACCCGTACTCGGTGTCGGCAACGTACAACAACGCCCAGTTCGCCGCCATGGCTGCCTACGAGCGTAACGGCGTGCAAGCCAAGCTGTGGTCGGTAGGCGCATCGTTCAATCCAATCTCGGAATTGAAACTGATGGCAACCTACCAGCACCAGGATGACGGCGATTTCAAAATCGTCAATACCGACACCAAGTCGTGGGTGCTGGGCGCCAACTATGACGTCGGCCCAGGCAAGTTCCGCGCAGGCTACGGCCAGAAAACGCCGGACGGCGTAGCCAAGACCAAGCAAGCATCGCTGGGCTACGACTACAATCTGTCGAAGCGTACCTACCTGTACGCAGATATTTCGAACAAGAAATCGGCCAGCGCCACCAACTACAACAACACCACCTCGGTCAACTACATCGGCCTGGGCGTACATCACAACTTCTAATGCCCCGCAGCTCACCCGCCACGGGTGATTGCTGAGCAAGGAATGCAAGGCGGCATGGGCAACCATGCCGCTTTTTTCATGCGCGCGCGGAAAATGCACGGGCGCCCTGCCCTTTGCGCCTATGCCGCCGCACTCTCGGTTAGAATGAAGCGTTCACCTTTCACTGACAGATATTCTCAATGACCGCCACACTCGATTCCAGCACCGTCGCCCAGTACCTGAGCGAGCATCCGACTTTCTTCGAAGAGCACACCGCGCTGCTCGGCGAGGTCAAGCTGAGCAGTCCGCTGACGGGACGCACCATCTCGCTGCAGGAACGGCAGATGGAAGTGATGCGCGACAAGTACAAGGCGCTGGAACTGCGCATGTCCAAGCTGAGCCGCCTGGCCGAGGAAAATGGCGACATCGCCAGCAAGTTCCACGGCTGGAACCAGGCCATGCTGCAAGTACGCAACGACGCAGACATGCCGCGCGTGCTGGTCGACGCCTTGCAAAGCAATTTCGACGTGCCTTATGTCAGCCTGCGCCTGTGGCAAGTGGTGCCGGAACAGGCGAATGGCTGGTTCACGGAAGATGTCACGGCCGACGTGCGCATGTTCGCCAACAGCCTGCAAGCGCCGTACTGCGGCAGCAACCGCGATTTCGAAGCCGTGCACTGGCTGCAGGCCGACAAGATCGAATCGACCGTGATGATCGCCCTGCGCGCGCCCGGCACCACGGGCACGTTCGGCTTGCTGGTGCTCGGCTCACCCGACAGCGAACGTTTCACGTCCAGCATGGGCACCGACTTCCTCGTGCATATCGGCGCCACGGCCAGCGCCGCCCTGGCTGCGCTGCGCGCCGGCGCGCCAGCCTGACAAGCATGGGCGAGACGCGCAGCAAGGCCGAATGGCTGGCCAGCTACCTGGCGCAGCTGGCCACGCAGCGCAAGCTGTCGCCGCACACGCTGGACGCCTACGGACGCGACTTGCGCGCCTTGCTGGAACTGAGCGGCAACACGCCCTGGACGGCCCTGGCGCACAATGAAGTGCGCCGCTACACGGCCAAGCTGCATGCCGGCGGCCTCGACCCGCGCTCGATCGCCCGCAAGCTGTCGTCCTGGCGGGGCTTTTTCAACTGGCTCAGCGGCGAGACCCAGCTCGATGCCAACCCCGTCGACGGCATCCGCGCACCCAAGCGGGCCAAGACCCTGCCCAGAGCCCTGTCGGTGGACGATGCCGTGCGCCTCGTGGCGCCCGCGCAACACCAGCAAGGTGCCGCCGAGCCGGAACAACTGTGCAACCGCGCCATGTTCGAGCTGCTGTATTCGAGCGGCTTGCGCGTCTCCGAACTGACCGGCCTGGACACCCATTACTGCAAGGCCGAGAACGGCCAGGACGCTTCGCTGGGCTGGCTGGACCTGGCCAGCTTTGAAGTCATCGTCACGGGCAAGGGCAGCAAGATGCGCAAGGTGCCCGTCGGCAAGGCGGCCCTCGTGGCCTTGACTGCCTGGCTGGCCGTGCGCCCGCCAGCGGCCGATGGCAGCGCCGCCCTGTTCCTCAGCACGCGCGGCACGCGCATCTCGCCCCGCGTGCTGCAGCTGCGCCTGAAGGCGCATGCGCTGGCCACGGAGATTCCCGCGAATGTGCACCCGCACGTGCTGCGCCACTCGTTCGCGTCGCACGTGCTGCAATCGTCGGGCGACTTGCGTGCCGTGCAGGAAATGCTCGGCCATTCCAGCATCACCTCGACCCAGGTCTACACGGCCCTCGACTTCCAGCATCTGGCGCACGTGTATGACCAGGCGCACCCGCGCGCCAAGCTCAAGTAAGCGCCCCCGGCCCCTTGCCAACCTGATCCATATCAAGCGACTCGGCGCCCATTTGCAAGATTTTGCAAAATTCCGGCATAATCGTCCGCATTCGTCCGCTTGCGCGGGGGCACCACCGATTACAGCATAGGCATCCTTCATGGCACTGATTCCCACCACCATCCTCACCGGCTTCCTGGGCGCAGGCAAAACCACCTTGCTCAACCGCATACTGCAGGAAGACCATGGCATGCGCATCGCCGTGATCGAAAACGAGTTTGGCCAGGAAAACATCGACAACGAGATCCTGGTGCAGGACAGCAACGAGCACATCATCGAGATGAACAACGGCTGCATCTGCTGCACGGTGCGCGGCGACCTGATCGTGGGCTTGACGGAACTGGCGCGCAAGCGCGACGCCGGCTTGCTGGCGTTCGACCGCGTCGTCATCGAAACGACGGGCCTGGCCAATCCCGGCCCCGTGGCGCAAACCTTCTTTGTCGACGAAGAAGTGGGCAGCCACTACATGCTCGACGCCATCCTCACGGTGGTCGATGCGCGCCATGCCATGAAGCAACTCGATGAATACGAAGAAGCCCAGCGGCAAGTGGGCTTTGCCGACAAGCTGCTGCTGTCGAAAACCGACCTCGTCAGTGAAGACGACGTGACCGCGCTGACGCGCCGCCTGAAGCGCATCAACCCGCGCGCACCCATCGCCAGGGTCGATTTCGGCCGCGCCCCGCTGGCCGAAGTGCTCGACATCCGCGGCTTCAACCTGAACGAAAAACTGGAACTGGACCCGGACTTCCTGGCCACGGAAACGGCCCACGTGCACGATCATGACCACGCGCACGAACATGATCATGAGCATGCGCATGCCGGCGAGAACGCACATCATCACGAGCACAGCGACGCCTGCGCCACCGACTGCGGCCATGCCGACCACCACCACGCGCAGCACAGCGACGATATCGCCGCCTTCGTTTTCAAGAGCACGCAACCGTTTGACAGCGCCAAGCTCGACGAGTTCCTCGGCGGCCTGGTGCAAGTGTACGGCCCGCGCATGCTGCGCTACAAGGGCGTGCTGCTGATGCAGGGCGCGGAACGCAAGGTGGTCTTCCAGGGCGTGCACCAGCTGATGGGCAGCGACCTGGGCGCCAAATGGGGCGAGAATGAAGTGCGTGGCAGCAAAATGGTGTTTATTGGCAAAAATCTACCAAAAGACATTTTTATTCGCGGACTCGAACAATGTTTGGTATAAACTAACCGGGTTTTGCAAAGTATCCGTTGCAAAGCAGAAACAAAAGGGAAAGTTAAGCACGCTTTCCCGCTGTCTGACACGCATCTTGCTGGTATAAACCAACAGGTGGCCGCCTCTGATCGGCAAGTCAACAAATCGGGATGGCAATATAAAGCAAAGCGTGCCAAAATCAGCGACGAAAACGGCCCATGTCGTTCGCCTGTCATGAAATGCTGGCAAACTGCCGCTGGCCGCATGCCAGGCATGCAACCGATCCACCCAACACGCCCGTTGACGCGCGCATAGCGCGACTGGCATAGAGCGGTAAAAAGTTATCAACACGGCAAATATAGCCGGCCGGTAGTCCTGGCCGCCGCCGGCAAGCCAAGGTCGCAAGCAGTACATCCGGACAGCAATGCCCAGCGGAACCTGTACAGTTGCTCGGCATCGCCGCATCAACTGATCAATTTGAAAACTCTGTCGTATCGAAGGTAAGCGAAGTTATGACCAAAACTAATAAATCGACCCCGGCCGCCAACCAAGACATCCCTCTCATCAGCGAAGACCAAATTCGCGCCATGAGCGAAGATGACTACATGAATCCGGCACAACTGGCATTCTTCAAGGCACGCCTGCAGCAGCTCGAAAAAGACTTGCTGAAAAACGCCGGCGAAACCACGGAACACTTGCGTGAAACCGTGCTGGTCCCGGACCCTGCCGACCGCGCCACCATCGAGGAAGAACATGCGCTGGAACTGCGCACGCGCGACCGCGAACGCAAATTGCTGAAGAAAGTGCAGCAATCGATCGCCAGCATCGACGCCGGCGACTACGGCTGGTGCGAAGAAACGGGCGAGCCTATCGGCATCCCCCGCCTGATCGCCCGTCCGACCGCCACCCTGTCGCTGGAAGCCCAGCAACGGCGCGAACTGAAGCAAAAACTGTACGGCGACTGATCGCCCTTCCCTCGCGCAGCCGCCCCGGCGACCCCGCGCTGACGAATCAAAAAAGCACACAACCTGCGTTGCGTGCTTTTTTTTCGTCCCGCGCCGACTACACTGAAGCAGGCACGGCAGCGGCAAGTCCCGCTTGCAATTGCCTTTTCCATCCCCACTTTTGAGCCATGGGCGCGCAAGCGCATGACGCTGCACGCATCGGCACGAATCTTTTGAGGTCACTATGGAACAATTTCACGGCACCACCATCCTCTGCGTCCGGCGCGGCAAGCAAGTCGCGCTGGGCGGCGACGGCCAGGTAACGTTGGGCAACATTGTCATGAAGGGCACGGCCCGCAAGGTGCGCAAGTTGTACCAGGGCAAGGTCCTGGTCGGCTTTGCCGGCGGCACCGCCGACGCCTTCACCCTGCTCGACCGTTTTGAAGGCAAGCTGGAAAAACACCAGGGCAACCTGCTGCGCGCCTCCGTCGAACTGGCCAAGGACTGGCGCACGGACCGCGTGCTGCGCCGCCTGGAAGCGATGCTGCTGGTGGCCGACAGCGAGTCGACCCTGGTCATCACGGGCAATGGCGACGTGCTGGAGCCGGAAGACGGCATCGGCGCCATCGGCTCGGGCGGCACCTATGCCCAGTCGGCCGCCAAGGCGCTGCAGGAAAACACGGACCTCTCGCCGGCCGAAGTGGTCAGGAAATCGCTGACCATCGCTGCGGAACTCTGCATCTACACGAATATGTCCCACATCATCGAGACCCTGGACTAAGAGTCCCCGAGAAAACGCCCATGGCTGCGTTGCCTGGCCTGGGCGTACAAAAAGGTACTGCCTGCGGCCAAGCGCCTTGCCCTGAACGTTTTTCGGGCACTCTACGCAAAAGAAAGATAGAAAGCCAACTATGATCATGAACATGACCCCGTCGGAAATCGTCACCGAACTCGACAAGCACGTGGTGGGCCAGGCCAAGGCCAAGCGCGCCGTCGCCATCGCCCTGCGCAACCGCTGGCGCCGCCAGCAGGTGGCCGAGCCCCTGCGCCATGAAATCACGCCCAAGAATATCCTCATGATCGGCCCCACGGGCGTCGGCAAGACGGAAATCGCGCGCCGCCTGGCCAAGCTGGCCGAGGCGCCCTTCATCAAGATCGAAGCGACCAAGTTCACGGAAGTGGGCTATGTGGGGCGCGACGTCGACACCATCATCCGCGACCTGATCGACATCGGCATCAAGCAGACGCGCGCACTGGAAATGAAGAAGGTGCGCGCCCGCGCCGAAGACGCGGCGGAAGACCGCATCATCGACATCCTCGTGCCGCCGGCACGCGACTTCGGCTTCACGCCGAATACGGCGGCGGCCGTGGACAGCGGCAGCGGCGACAGCACGCGCCAGACCTTCCGCAAGCGCTTGCGCCAGGGCGAGCTCGATGACAAGGAAATCGAGATCGAACTGGCCGAAGCGGGCCCGCAGATGGAAATCATGGCGCCGCCGGGCATGGAAGAAATGACGGAGCAGATCAAGTCCATGTTTTCGGGCGTGGGCGGGCAGCGCAAGAAGGCGCGCAAGGTCAAGATCCGCGAAGCCTTGAAACTGCTGGTCGAGGAAGAGGCGGCCAAGCTGGTCAACGAGGACGAGCTGAAACAGAAGGCCATCCAGAACGTCGAGCAGAACGGCATCGTCTTCCTCGATGAAATCGACAAGATCGCCTCGCGCTCGGAATCGGGCGGCGCCGACGTCTCGCGCGCGGGCGTGCAACGCGATCTGCTGCCGCTGGTCGAAGGCACGACCGTCAACACCAAGTACGGCATGATACGCACGGACCACATCCTGTTCATCGCCTCGGGCGCCTTCCACCTGTCGAAACCGTCGGACCTGATCCCGGAACTGCAGGGGCGCTTCCCCATCCGCGTGGAACTGGAATCGCTGTCGATTTCGGACTTCGAGCGCATCCTGACGAGCACCGACGCCTGCCTGACGATGCAGTACGAAGCCTTGCTGGCGACGGAAAACCTGAAGCTGCAATTTGCGCCGGAAGGCATCACGCGCCTGGCGGAAATCGCCTACTCGGTAAACGAGCGCACGGAAAACATCGGCGCGCGCCGCTTGCACACGGTGATGGAAAAACTGCTGGAAGAAGTGTCGTTTACGGCCAGCGAAGGCAGCAACAGCACGGAAAACGTGCTGGTGATCGATGCCGCCTACGTCAACGAACGCCTGGAAGCGCTGTCGGTCAACGAAGACCTGTCGCGCTACGTGCTGTAATCAGGGAGGGGACCGATGGCAAACAAGGCATTGGCGACGCGGCAGAAAATGCAGTTCCGCGTCGAACCCTCGCAAAAACCGCGCAACCCCGTCGCCACGGCCGCCCTGCAGCGCGCCGCCGGGGCGCACGTAAAAACCGTGTCAGGCCAGCGCCAGCAGGAAAAACGGCTGCTGGCGAAATTGCTGTTGAAAGTGGAAACAGATAAATAGGCCGCCCGCGGACACCCCGTTTCCGGGGCGTCCGCCATCAGGCCATCATTGCCGGCCGCCTGCCGTCAGAAACGGTAGGACGCGCCCAGCGAAAACATGTCGACCTTGGTCGTCTGCTTGCTGCTGTACTTGACCGGCACGCGGTCCCAGTCGAGGTGCAGCGACCAGTTCTGGTTCAGCGCGTACGCCGCGCCGATGCCGTAGGTCAGGCCGATCTTGTCCTTCTTGTCCGAACCGCCGCCCAGATAATCGACCTTGCCCTGCGTGTAGGCCGCACCGGCGCGGCCGCTCAGGGTAAAGGCGTCGAACTGGTAGCCGAGCACGCCCTGCATGCCAAGGCCCGTGAACTTGCCGCGGCCGGCGCGCTTGCCGGCGCCCGTGTCGAAGCCGGACTTCACTTCGCCCCCCATATACCCCACCAGCTCAATCGAAGGCAGGGCCACGCCGCCCTGAAACGGCAGCGCGTCGAAACTGTAACCCACGTAGGCCTTGCCGTTGCGCTTGCTGCTTTTGTCGCAGTCGCTTTGTCCCGGCACGCAGTCGAGGCCGGTACTGGCGCGAAAGCCGTAGCTGGCGCCCATGTAGACGGGGCCCGGCGCAGGATCGGCAGCCGAAGCATGCAAGGGAGCGATGGCGGCCAGCGCCAGCAGCGCTGCGGGGAAACGTAATTTGAAGGACATGAATAACCTCTACAAGTGGATGAGTGCCTGGTTGTAGCGCGCCGTGCGAGCCACAAGCGGGAGTGTCATCTCTTTTGCCGGAAAGTACTATCACCTTGTGCAAAGTGCCATTAAGGGCTACATTCGGTACCGTCAACCGCTACCAAACTTGTAAAAAAGGATATCTCGTGAGTTCACCCGAACTGGTTTTACGCGTGCTGCGCACGCAATTGCGCGCCGCCGGCATCACGTACAAGGTATTGGCCGAGCGCATCGCCATGAGCGAATCGAGCGTCAAGCGCATGTTTGGCCAGCACGACATGTCGCTGTCGCGCCTGGCCCTGATCTGCAAGGCCTCGGGCATCGCCATGGAAGACGTGCTGCGCGGCGCGGCCGACATCACGCCGCATGCCGACACGCTCACCCTGGTGCAGGAAAAGTCGCTGGTCGCGCATCCGCGCCTGCTGCTGGTGGCGATCTGCTGCCTGGGCCACTGGAGCCTGGAGCAGGTGGTGGAAACGTATGCGCTGACGCAGGCCGAATGCATCGGCTGCCTGGCCGAGCTGGACCGGCTGGGCTTGATCGAGCTCAAGCCGCTGAACCGCTACAGCCTGCGCGTCTCGAACGCCTTCCACTGGCTGGCCGACGGCCCGGTGCAGCAGTACTTCCGCGAACACGTGGTGGCCGATTATTTCAGCGGGCATTTCGACGGCGCCGGCGAAACCCTGATGTGCATCCCGGCGCGCCTGTCGCTGTCGAGCGCGCAGGAACTGGTGCAGAAAATCCGCCAGTTGGCCGAGGAACTGGCGCGCCTGCACCAGAACGACCGCCGCCTGGCGCCCGCCGAGCGCGACGGCTTTACCCTGCTGCTGGGCTTTCGCTCATGGGAATTTGCCGCCTTCACGGCCCTGCGCCGCAGCACGGCGTCCGCCGCCCCGGCGGCGCCCTACCAGACCGGTCCCAGGAACAGGTAGAAGGTGCTCTCGCCGCCCTTGGACGCGCCCGACGCCACGTACACGGGGCCGAAGCGGGTATCGACGGAGATGAAGGCGCTGCTGGCCTGCGTGAACTTGCTGCTCTTCCAGCGCTCGTTCTGGTCGAAGCCGCCACCCATTTCCAGCGAAAAGCCGGCCCGCACGGCGCCGCCGAGGGTGCTGGGCAGGGAACCGATGCGGCGCGCCATCACCACCCTTGCCAGCGCGATGCTGCGCCCGCTCACGGATTCAAAATCCGTGCCGGACAGGCGCAGGAAGCCGCCCAGGCTGAGCGGTGCCTCGCCCCGCTGCGCACGCGCCCATTCACCATACACATGGCCGGCCCAGTTGCCATAACCGAAAGCCTTCAATGCCGTCAGCGAAGAGCGGCCCAGCGCCGCTTCGCCCGAACCCGTAGTCGAGGCGCGCGTCCAGGTGGCGTCGAGCAGCGTGCCGCGCGTAGGGAAACCGGGCGAATCGAGCGTATCGACGCGGAACTGCACGTACTGCGTCGTGCCCAGCGCGCGCGACTCGGGAAGCGTGGGATCGGCCGGTATCGCCAGCTTGCCCTTGATCTCCGTGCGCGTGACACCGAACTGCAGATCGCCCCAGGTGCCGAACTCGCGTCCCAGTACCAGCGCCGCCGTCTGGCCGTTGTACGTCAGGCGGGCGCTGCGCCGGCCCTTGTCGAACAGGTCCGTCGCCGACGAGGCGTATTGCAGCTGTGGCGCGATATACCACGGATTGCCGGCGCCCAGCGGCTGCCAGAACTGCACACCATAGCCGCGCGCATTGCCGATCTGCGCCGTGCTGCGCAATTCGCCGCCCCAACTGTTCAGGTTCGAACGCACATGCAGCAGCTTCAGGGCGAAGCTGTTGCTGTCCCTGAAATCGCTGGACAGCTCCAGGCCCACGCGCAGGCGGCTGCTGGCCCACGGCGCTTCGACCGCCTTGATGGTGACGGCGCGCTGGTCGCCGGAATCGACCACTTCCGTCTCCACGCGCGCCACGTCGCCGCGGCCATACAGCCTGGCCGCCGCCTTCAGCACATCGTCCTGGCTGA
Organism: Janthinobacterium sp. FT14W; assembly: GCF_009208755.1. Lineage (NCBI taxonomy): Bacteria > Pseudomonadati > Pseudomonadota > Betaproteobacteria > Burkholderiales > Oxalobacteraceae > Janthinobacterium > Janthinobacterium sp. FT14W. Next base: position 144,731 of record NZ_WFLL01000003.1, read on the forward strand.
CGCTCTGCCCTTCCACCAGGCCCGATTGCGCCTGCAGGATGCGCGGATTGATATCGCCCTCGCTCTCCACGGCCAGGCGCGTGAGGGGCAGGGCCACGTCCAGCAAGGCGGGCGCCGCCAGGCGCAGCTGCTCGCGCGCCGCATACTGTTCCGGCGGCAGGGCCAGCGGCGCCAGGCGAGCGGCCAGCGCCTGCGCCGCCTGTTCGCCGGCGCGCATGGCGCGCGCATAGTTTTCAAAGTCGAGGAAACTGACGCCCGTCAGGTCCGGCGCCACCAGGATATCCTGCGGACGCAATTCCTTGAGCGAACGCTGCACGTTCTGCTCCGTGAGGATCTGCAGCATCTGCTGCGCCACGCCGATGGCGCTGCCCAGCTCTTTTTCCGGCGCCAGCGGCGTGCCCACGTTGACGGCGATGATGATGTCGGCCCCCATGGCGCGCGCCATGTCGACGGGCAGGTTGCGCACCAGGCCCCCATCGACCACCAGCCGGTTGTTGACGCGCACGGGGGCGAACACGCCCGGCACGGCCAGCGACGCGCGCATCGACAGGAACAGCGGCGTGTCGACCAGCTCCACCAGCTCGCCGTTGACCAGGTCGGAGGCCACCGAGCGGAAAGGCAGCGGCAGCTGGCTGGCGGGACGGTCGCGCATGCCGGCCGGCAGCAGCCGGTTCAGCGCCATTTCCAGCGCCGCATTGCTGGCCGCGGCGGGCGGCGTGGAAATGCCGTTGCGGCTGGTGCCGAATTCGATGCGCGACGGCAGCAGCAAGTCTTCCTCGCGGCGGCGGAACGCCAGTTCGTCGCGCGGCGGCCGGTCGGCCACCACGCGCGCCCAGTTGGTCTCGCGCGCCATGTTTTCCAGGTCCGCCACGGAAGCGCCGGCCGCATACGCGCCGCCCACCACGCCGCCCATGCTGGTGCCCACCACCATGTCGATCGGCACGTGCAGCTCCTTGAGCACTTTCAGCACGCCGATATGCGCCAGGCCGCGCGCGCCGCCGCCCGACAGCACCAGGGCGATGCGCGGACGCTGCGGCACGGGTGCGGGAACGGCCAGGGCGGGAGCGGAAGGAACGGAGACAGCGGGGACGTCAGCGGCGGCGCCAGCCTGCGGCAACGCGCACAGCGCCGCCACGCAGCCTGCTGCCAGGACGGCACGGATCGAAAACATGAGGACTCCTGTCGCGATGGCGGCACGGCGCCATCAGCATGATGGTAATGGGGTAACTCCGAAAATCAGCTCAATTCGACGGCGGCGGCAGGCTGCTGGTCACTGGCGGCGCCGGCATCATGGTGGCCGGACGCTGCTGCTCCATCGGCAGCGGCGGCGGCACCAGGTTCGTGGCCGGCGCAGGGGCCGGTGCCGGTACCGGTGCCGGCGTGGCGGACACTTGCGCCGGCAAGGCCAGCGCCTTGTCGTCGGCCACCAGGTCGATGCGCTTGCTCACGCCGCCATCGCGCAGCAGCACGTGGCGCGCATGCACTTCCTGCACCGTCACGCCGGGCACCACCTCGGCACCTTCCGGCAGGGCCACGGACGGCTTGCCATCGGTCGAGATGATGGCCACGCTGCCGCGGCCAGTGCTGGCGGCCACCACGCCCTTGAGCTGGTAGTTGCTGGCCGTGGCCACGCTGACCTGGCCGCCGAACAGCGAGGCGCCCGCCTCCACGCTGGCATCCTGCACCACCGGTATGGCGGGTGGATTGATGGGGCGCTGCGGCGCCTTGAACAGCTGCATGGCCCAGTAGGCCAGTGACACCGACAGCGCCACGACGGCGAGCAGACTTGTAATTTGGGGCAAACGCTTCATGGCTTCCTTGGATTCTTATCTTACGAGCTGATTGATTTCGATAATCGGCATCAGCACGGCCAGCACGATCAGCAGCACCACCACGCCCATCGCCAGGATCAGGGCCGGCTCCAGCAGGCCGGCAATGGTGAGCGTGCGGCGTTCCAGGTCCTGTTCCTGCGCGCTGGCGGCGCGTTCCAGCATGGCCGGCAGCTCGCCCGTGATTTCACCGGCGCGTATCATGTGGATCAGCATGGGCGGAAAATGCTTTTGCGCCGACAGTGCGCGCGCCAGGCTGACGCCCTCGCGCACGGCGCCGCTGGCTTCCTGCACCAGTTCCTGCATCGCCACGTTGGTGAGCGTGTCGCGGCTGGTGTCGAGCGCGCGCAGGATCGGCACGCCGGACCCCGTGGTGATGGCCAGGGTGCTGGCAAAGCGGGCCGTATTCAGGCTGCGCTCGAATTTCCCATACATGGGTGCCGTCAGCAGCCAGGTATGCCAGCGCCGTTTCAGGGCCGGCTGCTGCAGCGCGCGGCGCCAGGCAAACCAGGCGCCGGCCAGGAGCACGGCCACGACGAGGCCATAGTTGCGCACGAAGTCCGACAGCGCCAGCATGATCAGCGTCAGCATGGGCAGCTTTTGCTTGGTATTGGCGAACACGGAAACGATCTGCGGCACCACGTAGGTGAGCAGGAAGATCACGATGGAAAACGCCACCACCGTGACGATGGCCGGATAGGTAAAGGCCAGCTTGACCTTCTGCACCAGCGCATTGCGCCGCTCGATGTAGTCGGCCAGGCGCGACAGCACGCGCGACAAATGGCCGATCTGTTCGCCCGACGCCACCAGGGCCCGGTAAATTTCCGCGAAATCGCGCGGGTGGCGCGCCAGCACGTCGGAAAACGCGGCGCCGCCGATCACTTCGGAGCGGATCGAGGCGATCAGGTCGCGCAGGTAGGGCCGCTCGGCCTGTTCCAGCAGCGCGGAAAACGCCTGCTCCAGCGGCAGGCCCGCTTCCAGCAGGCTAGCCAGCTGGCGCGTAAACAGGGCCAGTTCGGTGCTGGACAGGCGCTCGCCGAAGCCGCGCCGCCTGGTCACGCCAGCGGCGTCGACCTGCGCGGCGATCGGCTCGACGGCCAGCGGCACCAGGCCCTGCACGCGCAGCTCGGCGCGCGCGGAACGGGGACTGTCGGCATTAAGCACCCCCTTGCGGGTGGCGCCTTGCGCGTCGACGGCTTCATAACGGAATGCGGGCATGGTGGCGGGCCTAGTCTTTGGTCACGCGCAGCAATTCTGCCTGCGTGGTGGTGCCGTCGCGCAGCCAGCGTTCGCCGTCCTCGCGCATGCCCGTCATGCCGTCCTGCAGGGCGACGGCGCGCACCTCCGCTTCCGAGGCGCGGTTGTGGATCTGCGCGCGGATCTGCTCCGTCGTGCGCAGCAGCTCGTACACGCCCACGCGGCCCTGGTAGCCCGTCTGGCCGCAATGCTCGCAGCCGACGGCCTGCCAGTACTGGCCATCGAAGGTTTTGCAGGAGCCGCACAATTTGCGCACCAGGCGCTGCGCCAGCACGCCCAGCAGCGACGACGACAGCAGGAAGGGCTCGATGCCCATGTCCAGCAGGCGCGTGACGGCCGCCGAGGCGTCGTTCGTGTGCAGGGTCGCCAGCACCAGGTGGCCCGTCAGCGACGCCTGCACGGCGATCTGCGCCGTTTCCAGGTCGCGGATCTCGCCGATCATGATCACATCGGGATCCTGCCGCAGGATCGCCCGCAGCGCCTTGGCAAAGGTCATGTCGATGCGCGGGTTGACTTGCGTCTGGCCCACGCCGGCCAGGTCGTACTCGATCGGGTCTTCCACCGTCAGGATATTCGTGGTCGTCGCGTTGAGCATCGACAGCGCCGCATACAGGGTGGTGGTCTTGCCCGAGCCGGTAGGCCCCGTGACGAGCACGATGCCGTGCGGCTGCGTGATCAGGCCATCGAACTGCTGCAGCATGGGCGCGCTCATGCCCAGGTGCTGCAGGTCGAGGCGGCCCGCTTCCTTGTCCAGCAAACGCAATACGGCCCGTTCGCCATGCCCGGTGGGCAGGGTCGAGACGCGCACGTCGACGGGCTTGCCGCCCACGCGCAGGGTGATGCGGCCGTCCTGCGGCAAGCGCTTCTCGGCGATGTCAAGCTGCGCCATGATCTTGATGCGCGAAATCAGCGAACCGTGAATGGCCTTCCTTGGGCGCACGACGTCGCGCAGGCTGCCGTCGATGCGGAAGCGCACGACGGACGTCTGCTCGAACGGCTCGATGTGGATATCGGACGCGCCTTCGCGCAGCGCCTGCGTCAGCAGGGCGTTGATCATGCGGATCACGGGCGCATCGTCGGACGACTCGAGCAAGTCCTCGATGGCCGGCACGTCCTGCAGCAGCTTGGTCAAGTCCAGGTCGGCGTCGAATTCATCGGCCATCTGCGACGCGTCGCCGCCGCCGCCCGCGTAGGCGCCGGCAATCGCCGCATCGAGGTCGCCGCGCGGCAGCACCGTCAACTGGATCTGGCCGAAACGGCGCGACACTTCGGCGATGGCCGCCGGCGCCGTCGATGCCGCCACCAGCACCTCGACGGGAGCGCCGTCCTGCGCGCCGGGCCGGGCCAGCAGGCCGAAATCGCGCGCGTAGGCGTAGGGAAGCAGATTGCTCATGGCTGTCCCATCACTTCTGCTGCTGCGGCAATTGCTGCTGGTATTGCTGCAGCAGCGGCTGCGGCGGCGTGGCCGCATTGGCCGGCGCGCCTGGCGGCGGCGTCGGCGCCGGCGGCACGGGACGCGTCACCATGCTGCCGCCCACCGGCTGGCCGTCCTGCAGGGCCGGCAGCACGGGCGTGCCCAGGTCCTTCAGCATCAGGTTGCCCGTGGCCGGCACGGCGGCCGTCTCGGCCGAACGCATGTAGTCGTAGCGGTCGGCCGCCAGGCTGCCGCTCTGCTCCTTGTTGCGCACGATGACGGGGCGCAGGAAGATCATCAGGTTGGTTTTCTTGCGCTCGCGCGTCTGGTACTTGAACAGGTTGCCGATCAGGGGGATATCGCCCAGGCCGCGCACTTTTTCCGCATTGTCGCCCGTGCTGTCCTCGATCAGGCCGCCCAGGACGATGATCTGGCCATCGTCGGCCAGCACATTGTTCTCGATCACGCGGTTGTTGATGGTGATGCCGCTGACGGCCGACGCCGTGGATTTGTCCACGCTCGATGTCTCGTGATAGATGCCCAGCTTGATCGTGCCGCCTTCGGAAATCTGCGGACGCACCTTCAGGGTCAGGCCCACTTCCTTGCGGTCGATGGTCTGGAACGGATTCGTGTTGGTACCGGCCGTGCTCGTGTACTGGCCCGTCAGGATAGGCACGTTCTGGCCCACCTTGATGGTCGCCAGTTCATTGTCCAGGGTGATCAGGTTCGGCGTCGACAGGATGTTGGCGTTGCCGTCCGATTCCAGCGCATGCGCCACGGCGCCCAGGCCCAGCGCGCCGTTGATCTGCTTGAAGATGCCGACCGTCAGGCCGCCCGTCGGCAAGACCTTGCCGCCGCCCGTGGCGATGGCGCCGATGTTGTTGGTGGTGCCCGAGGCGAACGACTGCAGCGCGCCCACGCGGTAGTTGCTGGTGCTGTCGCCCGACAGGCCCAGCCACTGCACGCCGAATTCGGACGCCTTGGACGACGTCACTTCGACGATCAGCGCCTCGATGTAGACCTGGGCGCGGCGCACGTCGAGCTGGTCGATCACGGCGCGCAGGTTGCGGTAGACGGCTTCGTTGCAGGTCAGTATCAGCGTATTCGTCGACGCGTCGGCCTGGATGAAACCGGCCGCACCGCCCGACGACAGCTGCTGCGGCCCGTTGTTCAGCGACGCGCCGCCCGTGCCGCCGCTTTGCGTATTGCCGCCCAGGCCAGTGCTGTTCATGCCGCTGTTGGTCTGGCTGATCTGGTTGTTCGTGCTCTGGTTGCTGCTGCCCTGCTGCGCCGAAGCGGCCGTGCCGTCCGACGTCACCACCGAGCGCAAGGTCTGCGCCAGCTTGGTGGCGTCCGCATTTTTCAGGTACACCACGTGCACGTTGCCCAGCTGCGTGGTGGGCTGGTCCAGCTTGGAAATGAGCGACTTGGCCAGGTTGGCGCGCGCCGCCGACGGGGCGCGCAGCACCAGCGAATTGGTGCGCGGGTCGGCCAGCACGGACACCTTGCCCGCGTCGCCCGTCGCGCCGGCGCCCGCATTCCCGCCTTCCATCAGCTTGTTGACCATCGAGGCCAGGTCGGAAGCGATCGCATAGCGCACGGGGATCACGTCCAGGTCCGTCGAGGCGGGGACGTCGAGCGCGGCGATGATCTTCGCCAGGCGCTTGAGGTTATCCGCGTAATCGGTGATCACCAGCGAGTTGTTGCCCGGGTTGGCGTTGATCGTGTTGTTCGGCGAGATCAGCGGGCGCAGCACGGCCAGCAGGTTGGCCGACGATTCGTAGTTCAGGTAAAACACCTGGGTGGCGATCTGGTCGCCCTTCACCTGGCTGCTGCCATTGCCCACCTGGGTGGGCACGGATTGCAGCTTGGCGTCCGCTTCCGGCACCACCTTCGCGTAGCCGTCGCCGGACACCACCGCGTAGCCCTGCAAGCGCAAGGCGGAAGCGAGCAGTCCGAAAGCCTGCGTCTTGCTGATCGATTTTTCCGACACCAGGGTGATCGTGCCCTTGACGCGGGGATCGATGACGAAATTGATGTTGGTGTAATGGCCCACCGCCTTGATCACCGATTCGATGTCGGCGCCGACGAAATTGAGCGCCGCTTCATCGCCGGGCGCGGCCCAGGCGGGTGCCGGCATGCCGGCCACGGAACAGCACAGCAAGGCGGCGGCCGATAGGCGGCGCAGCGAGAAGGAGAAAGTATGGGGGCTCACGGATGGTTTTTTCATTGTCTGAACTCTAAGGCGATGATGTTTTTTTCGCTATTGCTACGGCGCTGTCCCAGCAAATTCAACAAACTCGCCAAGGTCTCTTCATATCCTGCTGCGGCCTGGGCCTGGCCGGAAAACTGCATGCGCCCCTGTTGCAGGCTGCCGCTGCCGTCGAGCAGCAGCGGTCCCTTGATGGAGCGCAAGGTCAACGTCGCCTGCTGCCCCTGCCAATCGAAATCGAGCTCGTAGCTGCCCAGCGGACGCAAGGACGACAGGCGCGAGGCCATGTCCGTCATCTGCAAGGTGGTGCGGCCGACGGCGGAAAACTGCCGCTGCTCCAGGGCCAGCTCCAGGGTGCTCCACGACAGGCGCATGCTGCCCGTCGGCGCTACGGTATTCAAGGGCGCGCCCAGGCCGCCCAGGCCATCGGCCGGCAGCAGCAGGGCCGCCGGGCTGACTTGCCAGTGCGACCACGAACCGCGCAGGTTCACCGTCTGCGACAGCGCCTGCGGGTTCTGCAATTCCACGTCCGCCGATCCCCACAGCACCGAGGGCGAAATGCGCCAGCTGAAACGCCCCGGCAGCAGGGGCGTCACGGCGCCGTTCGCGCTGGCCGCCCCGCCGATAAAGGCCGAGCCGCGCCACAGGGTACCTTGCGCGTCGCCCAAGGTCAAACGTCCGCCCGTCTGCTTTTCCACGATGCCCGCAACCCAGCCGGCCGGGAAAAATACCAGCAGAGTGACGCAGACGCTGGCGACGATGGCCAGCAGCCAGCCAAGCAGGCGCATCATCGCGCCGCGCCCGGGCTCTGGTGCAGGGTCAGGCTGGCGTCGACCAGCCCCGCCTTGCCCTGCGCCGTGATCTTCGCTTCCTGCACCGCCACGCGGCCTTCGCGGCGCAAGCCGTCCAGCCACAGCATGACGCTGGCAAACGGCACGCCGTTCAGCTGCACGCGCGCATATTCTCCCGTCAGCGACAGCGATTGCGGCGCCAGGCCGCGCGCCTTCAGCGAGGCGTCGAGGCTGTCGCGGCTCATGGGGGCCACCTGCACGGGCACCTGGCGCGCCAAGTCACCCGCTTCACGCGCCAGCGCCTGCAGCTGGGCCGCGTTCTGGCGCAGCTCGGGCAAGCTCTTTTGCAGGGCGATGCGGCCCGACCAGGCCGGCTCGAAAAACACGGCATAGACGAGGGCCAGCCCCGCCACCACGCCGCCGATGGCCAGCAGCTTGCGCTCCTGCTGCGTGCGCTCAGTCCAGAACGCCTGCAGGTTCTGTTCCTGGCCCGTCAGCGCGGCGCGGATCTTGTTTACTGCTGCACTCATGCTTTTGCTCCCGTGGCCGGCGTGATTTTCCACACGCCCGGCGCCGTTTCATTCAAGGCCAGCTTGCGCGCGGCCAGGCCGTCGCGCACCTGCGCCTGGGCGCTGGCGTCGACCATGTCCGGCTTCAGCCTGACGATCAGGGCCCGCTCGCGGTATTCCAGCGACGCCACCACGCCGCGCCCGGCCAGGCCGCCCAGCGCCTCGCCCAGGGCCGCGCTCATGCTGGTGAAGTCATCCATGCTGGCTTGCCCGCCCTGCAGGCGGGCAGCGGCGATATTGCGCCGCATCTGCTCCGCTTCCAGGCCAAACACGGGCGCTTCGTTCGGATACGCGGCCTTGAAGGTTTGCTGCATCGAGGTGCGCACGGTGGCGGCCTCGCGCTTCAGGCGCATCCATTCGATATTCATGCCGGCCAGGTTGACGATCACGGCCAGCAGGGCCAGGCGCAGCGGCCAGCGCCAGCGGCGCCAGTCGGCGGCCGCGCCCGTCGCCGTGCCCAGCGCGGGGGCCAGGTCCAGCGCCGCCCCCCTGGCACCGGCGATCCAGTGCGCCCAGTGATCAGGCTCGACCGTCACGCCCTCCATGCCGGCGGCAAGTTGTTGATATTGCGCAAGCTCCGCCTGCACCACGTAAACTGTCAGGGGCACGTCGCCGGCAAACGCGCGCGTCGCCAGCAGCGCCTGCTGCGGCTGGGCCGGCAATACCAGGCCCAGGCCCTCCTGCGGTGCCTGGCGCAAGGCCAGTTCCAAACCGTCGCCGCTGGCCTGCAGGGCGGCCGTCACGCTGCCCGGCTGCAAGGGCAGGCACAGCTGCGACGGCAGCAGCGCCACCTTGCGCGCGCCCTGCGCCAGCAAGGCTTTTACCAACACCTCGGCCCAGGCGCGCTGCGCCACGGCCACCGTGCGCATGCCGTTGGCATCGGGCGCACCGGCGGCCAACAGGCAATCCTGGGCGTCGCCGAGAATATGTTCTTCCACCAGGCCCGGCAAGGCCGCGCGCAAACGGGCGCCGGCCAGCGGCGGCGTTTTCAGGCGCAGCAGGGTCACGTCGGCGGCCGCCAGCAACAGCACCACCTGCTTCGCACCGGCGATCAGCTGGCCCAGGCTGCCCAGCGGCGCGCTGCCTTGCTGCAACAGGGCGCCGCCGTCGCCGGCCAGCACGAAGGAGCAGGCAGGCGCGCTGTCGGTGGACGCCTTGGCCGGGTGACGGATATACAGTATTGTCAAAGTGACTCGCTTTCAGCTGTTAATTTTCGCGCAGCCACACCAGGCTGGTGGTGCGCTGCGGATCCGTTTTACGATTGACGAGCGCCACGGCATCGAGGGCGGCGCGGTCCAGCCGCACACGGATGACGGTGAGGAAGTAGCGGCTCTTCACGTCGAGTTCGATACCTTCAATCACTTGCTTCGCATCAATATTATTCTTGAAATTTGCCAAATCAACAAACTTTTTACGCGGATTGCTCAAAGTCAGGGCGCTGGCCTCGGACAGCGACAGCATCGTCACGGCCGCCAGCACTTCGGCCGGCGCCGTATTCACGTTCACTGGCGTCAATTCCGGCAGCACGATGACGAAGTCGCGCAGCTTCTCGATCATCTGCGGCGTATAGCCGGGCACGGCCAGCAAATCCTCCACTTGCGTAAACGCCACCGGCTCGCTGCTGCCGCCCGATGCCGGGCTGGCCTTCTTGCCATCGCTGCCGTTGTCGCTGCTGGTGGTGCGCGGTTTCGGCCGTGCGCGCAGCACGGCATCGGCCGTCGCCTGCGCCAGGCCGCTATCGAGCTGCAAGTTGGACAGCAGGCGCTGATAGGCCTGCACATTGCCCGTATTGACACCGCCCGTGGCATTGATCAGGTTGGCAATATTGAAGCGCGCCTGCGCGTCGAGCGCGCGGCCCGAGACGGTGGCGTCGAATTTTTCCGTGTCGACCTTTTCGCGGTCCACATAATCGTCGAGCCGCGCTTCCTCGATGGGCGTGGCCCACACGCCATCAAGCGCCGTCAGCGAAGGATTGTCCTGGCGCAGCCAGAAGCGGGCGAAGTCGACCATGCCGCGCATGGCCCACTGCGTCTGCAGGCGCAAACGCTGGTTTTCCATCGAGCGCACCTGCACCTGCTGCTGCCAGAAAAGGCTGGCGACGACGGTGATGGCCAGCGCCGTCAGCAGCAAGGCCGTGATGACGGCCACGCCGCGCTGGCGTGCCGGGCGGGAAAAACGCTTCATCCCGGCCCCAATAAGAAGACTTTGGACAGGCCCGCGTCCTGGCCCGGCATCTGCAGGGTCACTTCCAGGCCCGGCACTTGCGTGGAAATGCTGGCGCCCGCCGTCAGCACATTCCAGGCGCCATTGCTCCAGCCCCGCATGACCATGCTGTCGACGCCATGCATCAGGGCCACGTCGGCGCTGGAGGTATCGGTATCGTCGCGCGCCGCCTGCCACAGGGTGTCGAGCACGGCCAGGTCGCGCGTGCCGTTCGACTCGCGCCGCGTCAGCACGCCGCCGCGCAGGCGGTAAGTGACCACTTGCAACTGCTGCGGTTCCTGTTCCGACGCGGCCAGGCGCACCAGGGTCAGGCGGTCATTCTCCGCCGACAGGTTGGTGCGGCCATTCAGCAGGGTATTGTTCTGGCCGGCGCCGGCCAGGTGGTCGCAATCGCTTTGCATCTGGGCAAACGCCAGCTGCATGCCGCGCGCCTGCTCCAGCTGGCTGGTCAGCACTTCGCGCGAACGCATGATGCTGTCCAGGCCGCGCCAGCCCAGCACGGCGACCATGGCCAGGATGCCGATCGCCACGAGCAGCTCGATCAGCGTGAAACCGGCGGCGGAGAGCGTGCGGCGCGCCATCAGTCGTTAAAGGAAAGCAGGACCAGGCGCACGATGCGCCGGGCCGGGTACTGCGCGTCATACACGTTGACGCGCACTTGCCGGATGCGGGGATTCGGCGTGGCCACCACCTCTTCTTCGCAGATGAGTTTCAGATCGCCCTGCGGGCAGTCGACCGTGCGCTTGCCCGTCTGCGGGAAGGTTTTTGCCAGGCGCAGCCGCACCAGGTGGTTTTCCGCCGACCAGGTGGCCATCATGGCGCTGCGCAAGCCGTCGCTGTTCTGCGTCAGGCTGCCCACGGCGCGCAAGGACGCGCCCAGCGCCGTGCCGACGATGACCAGGGCGACGAGGACTTCGAGCAGAGTAAAGCCGCGCTGGCGGCGTTGTCGGGAGAGGGACATCATTGCTCGACCGTGAAATGGCCGATGCCGTCGGCGCGGATGGCCACGCTGCGCTCGCCGCTGGCCAGGGTCAGCACGAAGGGCTTGTCGACCGGTTCGCGGCCGAAGATGATGCGCAGGGGCTGGGCCACGCTGCTCGACGGCTGCACGCTGAGCAGCATGGGCGTATTGTTGAAGCTGCGCTCGCGCAGCAAATCGTCCTGCGTCACGGGCTGCCACAGCTTTTCATTGAGGACCAGGAAACGGTATTGATTTTCGTCCGCCTCGAAGGCCACCTGCCGGCTGCGCACGATGGCTTCATCGCGCGCCAGCTGCAGCAGCAGGGCGATGCGCTCGGCTTCCTTTTGCAGCGCCTGCTGGCCGTTCGGCATGGCGTTCAGCGAGACCAGGCCCAGGGTGACGCCGATAATGACCATCACCACCAGCAATTCGATCAGCGTGAAGCCGCGCTGGCGCAGCTGGCGGCCGGTGGTCATGGCAGACATGCAATGGGAAACTTACAGTTCCCAGGAACCGATATCGGCATCGTCGCCGCTACCGCCGGGCTGGCCGTCGGCGCCCAGCGAAATGATGTCGACTTCGCCTTTGATGCCCGGCGACAGGTACTGGTACGGGTTGCCCCATGGATCTTTCGGCATCTTTTCCAGGTAGCCGCCCGCCTTCCAGCCGTTCGCGGCCGGTCCCGTGGTCGGTTTTTCGATCAGCGCCTGCAAGCCCTGTTCCGTCGTCGGGTAGCGCTGGTTATCCAGGCGGTACAGTTTCAAGGCTTGCATCACGGTGGCAATGTCGACTTTCGCCGCCGCCACTTTCGACTCGCCCGTGCGGGCGATCAGCTTGGGCACCACCAGCGAAGCGAGGATGCCCATGATCACCACCACGACCATGATTTCGATCAAGGTGAAGCCGCGCGCGCGGCGCTGGCGATTCGGATGGTTTGCTGCGTTTTGCATAAGAAAGAGAGAAGAAGGTGAGTAATGAATGCAGAGTATAAAGCGGAAATATGACAAAGCCTGTCATATGGGGAAAAATTTGTGCGGCGGGTTTTCAGGGCGACAAGACCACTTCGCCGCAAACGGCGCAGCCGGGGTCGCGCGCGACGCGCATGCTGCTCCATTCCATGTGCAAACCGTCGAGCAGCAGCAGGCGCCCGGCCAGCGATTCCCCCGCGCCCATCACCAGTTTCAGCGCCTCGGCCGCCTGCATGGCGCCCACCACGCCCACCAGCGGCGCGAACACGCCCATGGTCGAGCACGCCTCATCCGTGAACTGCTGCTCCTGCGGAAACAGGCAGGAGTAGCACGGCTGGGTGCCCGTGCGCGGGTCGAACACGCTCACTTGCCCATCGAAGCGGATCACGGCGCCCGACACCAGCGGCACCTTGGCCGCCACGCAGGCGCGGTTGACGGCATGGCGCGTGGCGAAGTTGTCGGTACAGTCGAGCACCACCGTGCTGGAGCAGACCAGTTCGCTCAGGCGCGCACCGTCGAGGCGTTCCTGCAGGGCCACAATTTCAATGTCCGGATTGATGCCGATCAAGGTTTCACGCGCTGACAGCACTTTCGGCTGACCCACGCGGGCCGTCGTGTGGGCGATCTGGCGCTGCAGATTGGTCAGGTCGACCGTATCGTCATCGACCAGGGTCAGCTTGCCGACGCCGCTGGCGGCCAGGTACATGGCCGCGGGCGAACCGAGCCCGCCCGCGCCGATCACCAGCACATGCGCGTCCAGCAAGGCTTGCTGGCCTTCGATGCCGATCTCGTCCAGCAGGATGTGGCGCGAATAGCGCAGCAGCTGATTGTCATTCATGGCGGCGGCTACGGTTTCTGCACAGGAATTTTCTTGTCGTCCGCCTTGATGTCGGAAGCGATTTCCGGCTTGGCGCCGATCTTCTCCACCTTGGCATCGACCTTGGCCAGCTGCACCGGCAGACCCTGGAAGTGGTTCAAGGCTTGCTGCAGCTGGAAATCGTCCTTGGCGCCGTATTCGAGCGGCTTGCGCTTTTTCGCCGTGGCGATCAGGCGCTGCTCTTCTTCCAGCTGTTCGTGCATGCCTTCCATGGTCGGCTTGGCCGCTTCCGGCTTGCCATCGTTGCTGCTCAAGTGTTTTTCCAGGTCCGCCTCGCGGATGCGCAGGCTGTTCCAGCCATCGCCTTCGGCCGTTTCATCGACCAGCAAGTCGGGCACGATGCCGCGCGCCTGGATGGCCCGGCCTTTCGGCGTGTAGTAGCGGGCCGTGGTCAGCTTGACAGCCGTGTCGGCCGTGATCTGGCGCAAGGTTTGCACGGAACCCTTGCCGAAGGTCTGCGTGCCGATGACGGTGGCGCGCTGGTAATCCTGCAAGGCGCCGGCGACGATTTCCGACGCGGACGCGGAACCGGCATTGACCAGCACCACCAGCGGCACGCTTTTCAGCGCGGCCGGCAGCTTGGCCAGCGGGTCCGCCTTGGCGCCCGGCGCCGCATAGAATTCGCGGCGGCCATAAAACACCTGTTTCGATTCCGGCAACTGGCCCTTGGTGGAAACGATCACGGAATTACCCGGAAGAAATGCTGTCGCCACGCCGATGGCGCCCGGCACGACGCCGCCGGGATCGTTGCGCAAATCCAGCACCAGGCCCTTGAGCTTGGGGTCTTGCGCATACAGGGCGTTGATCTTTTTGACCATGTCCTCGACGGTCGGTTCCTGGAACTGGGCGATGCGCAGCCAGGCATAGCCGGGCGCGACCATCTTGGCCTTCACGCTTTGCACGCGGATTTCCTCGCGCACGATGGGGAAGACCAGCGGCTTGCTTTCGCCCTTGCGCGACATCGTCAGCACCAGCTTGCTGCCAGGCTGGCCGCGCATCTTCTTGATGACTTCTTCCAGCTGCAAGCCTTTCAGCGGAATGTTGTCGAGGCGGGTGATCAGGTCGCCCGCCAGGATGCCCGCCTTGGCGGCAGGGCTGTCCTCGATGGGCGAGACGACTTTCACGTAGCCGTCTTCCATGCTCACTTCGATGCCGATGCCGACAAACTTGCCCTGCACGCTTTCGCGCATTTCCTTGAAGGCATTTTTATCCAGGTAGACGGAATGCGGGTCCAGGGACGAGACCATGCCGGAAATGGCTTCCGTCAGAAGTTTCTTGTCTTCCACCTTCTCGACATAATCGGACTTGATCAGGCCGAAGACGTCGGACAGCTGGCGCAGCTCGTCGAGCGGCAGCGGGGCATTCGTGATTTTCTGCGCCACGGCCGGGAACTGCAGCGACATGCCGATGCCGGCCAATACGCCCAGACCGATCAGGCCGATACTTTTGACTTTGATACCCATGTATTCTTCGCAATCTACAAATTCGCTGCCGCAGCAATGGTGGGGACTTAGAACTTCACCCAGGTGGCGGGGTCGAAGGCGCGGCCCTGATGACGCAGTTCAAAGTATAGCCCTGATTCCTCGTTGCCGCCGCTGTTGCCCGCGCTGGCAATGGCGTCGCCGCCCTTGACGGCGTCGCCCACGCGCTTCAGCAAGGATTGGTTATTGCCATAAATACTCATGTACTGGCCGCCGTGATCGACGATGATCAGATTGCCGAAACCGCGCAGCCAGTCGGAAAACACGACCCTGCCGCCGGCGATGGCATGGATTTCGCTGCCTTCGCCCGTGCGGATGAACACGCCCTTCCAGCTGGGGCCATCGCCGCGCTTACTGCCGAAGCGGGCGGCGATCTTGCCCGCCACGGGCGCGCGCAGCTGCCCTTTCATGCTGGCAAAGGCGCCGGCCGGCGCGGCCGGGCCCAGGCTCGGACGTTCCGGCTCCGGTTCCGGCTTGGGTTCCGGCTTCGGCGTCACCTTGGCCACTTGCGGCGGCTCGTCGTCGTCGATCGGTTCCAGTTTCACGGGCGGCGGTGGCGGCGTCTGCGGCTTGATCTTGCCCGATTTATTCTGTTGCTCTTTCGCAAGACGTTCGCGTTCGGCCTGCGCCTGGGCGGCCTTGGCGCGCGCGGCCAGCAGGCGTTCGCGCTTTTCCGCCGCGATCTTGGCGTCGGCGGCCGCTTTCGCAGCGGCGCGCTGTTCCGCCAGCAATTGCTGGCGTTTCTTTTCGGCTGCTGCCGCGGCGGCCTGCTCTTCGATCAGTTTTGCCAGCTTGTCGACCAGGTTGCCCATGCGCTGTTCGTCGCGCTCGACATTGCCCACTTCCTTGCGCTGCGCCACCAGGCGCTGCGACAAGCTCGCCAGCAAGGCGGCGCGGCGCGCCTTCTCCTGCACCAGCAGGGCTTTCTGGTCGCGCTCTTCCTGCGCGATTTCTTCCAATTCATCCTTGGCGTTCTGCACGTCCGCCTGGTTTTTCTCCACCGCCAGCAAGTTGGCGCGCAAGGCGTCGAGCAGGCGCGCCTGCGCCTGCGACACATAGGCCATCAATTGCAAGTCGCGGTTGATGCGGTTGGGGTTGTCGCCCGACAAGAGCAGCTTGATGCGGTCTTCATTACCGGCAACATATTGTTCACGCAGCAATTTCGACAGCTGCGTCTTTTGCTTTTCGACGGTGGCCGTCAACTGCTGGTGTTCTTGCCCCAGCGCATTGAGTTTCACGCCCGTCTCGCTTTGCTCCTGCGCCAGGTCGCGCAAGGCGCGGTTGGCGTTGGAAATGGCCTCTTCCGACTCGGCCAGGGTATCGGCCGCATCATCCTTGGCGCTTTCCGTGCGGCTGATGTCGCGCTTGAGCGCCGTCAGCTTTTGTTGCAATCCAGCACGTTGCGCTTCCGCGGCCGCCTTCTGCTTGCTGCGTTCGGTGGGCTTGGCACCCTGTGCCGCACCGCTCGACATCAGCAGCGCTGCGCACAGCATGGCGCCGGCGCGCCACGCCGGCAGGGGTCGTTCAGCAGAGGGGGCGATTGCTGTGCCGCGGAAGAAAGACAACAAGTTACTTGGCCTTCCCTTGGTTCGCCACGGCCGCTTGCGCTGCCGCAATCGCTGCCGGGTCGCCCAGGTAGTAATGACGGATCGGTTTCAAGTCGGCGTCCAGTTCATACACGAGCGGCTGGCCGTTCGGAATGTTCAGGCCCACGATGTCGCTGTCGCTGATGCCATCGAGCATCTTGATCAGCGCGCGCAGGCTGTTGCCGTGGGCCGAAATGATGATCTTCTTGCCAGCGCGGATGGCCGGGGCGATTTCTTCATCCCAGGCCGGCATCACGCGCGCCACGGTGTCTTTCAGGCATTCCGTCAATGGAATCGACGCTTTCGGCAAGCCGGTATAGCGCGGATCATTGAACGAGGCGCGGTCGTCATCCTCTGCCAGCGGCGGCGGCGGCGTGTCGTAGCTGCGGCGCCATACCAGCACTTGCTCGTCGCCATACTTGGCGGCCGTCTCGCCCTTGTCCAGGCCTTGCAGGGCACCGTAGTGGCGTTCGTTCAAGCGCCAGTCGTTCTTGATTGGCAGATACATCATGTCCATCTCGTCGAGCGCCAGCCACAGGGTGCGGATGGCGCGCTTCAGGACCGAAGTGTAGGCCACGTCGAACGTAAAACCTTCCTGCTTGAGGATCTGGCCGGCGGCCTTGGCTTCGTTGACGCCCTTTTCCGTCAGGTCGACGTCGGTCCAGCCGGTGAAGCGGTTATCGAGGTTCCAGGTGGACTCGCCGTGACGCATGAAAACGATTTTGTACATAGTTCTATCTTCTCAAGGGGTTCAAATCAAAAAAGCAAAACGTAAAAAGACCTCGTCCAGCTTCTATTTTATAATGCGCGGATTGACTTAAACCATTGGACCCTACGTGAAATTCATTATCGACCACATTTTTCTGTTTGCCATCGTCATTATTTCCGGCGGCGCCCTCCTCTGGCCACTGCTGTCGATGCGCGGCAAGCGCGCGACCGTGCTGGAAGTCACGCAACTGATCAACCGTGGCAAGACCATCATCGTCGACGTGCGCAACGCGGAAGAATTCGCCACGGGCCACTTGCCTGACGCAAAAAATATTCCGCTGCCGGAACTGGCAAAACGCCTGGGCGAGCTGGAAAAATTCAAAACGCGCCCCATTGTAGTGGTTTGCCAGAAAGGTTCGCGTTCGGCAACCGCCGTCGGCCTGCTGGGCAAAGCCGGTTTCGCTGAGGCAACGAGCCTGGAAGGCGGCCTCGACGAATGGAAAAAGCAAGGTTTGCCATTGAAAACCTTGTCGCTGGCGAAATAAGCCGGCCTTAACTGAAGGAATCATCATGACCGTACCCGTTATTGTTTACAGCACCGCCGTGTGCCCGTACTGCGTGCGCGCCGAGCGCCTGTTGGAAGCCAAGGGCGTGACCGTGCAAAAGATCCGCGTCGACCTCGACCCGGAAGAGCGCATCAAGATGATGGAACGCACGGGCCGCCGCACGGTGCCGCAAATCTATGTGGGCGAAACCCACGTGGGCGGATTCGACGATTTGTATGCGCTCGATCAAGCCGGCAAGCTGGACCCCTTGTTAAATGGCACGGCAGCCTGATATAAAGCGGGTTCGAGAAATTGCTTGGTTTTTTGTCGTATTGTTTTGATACAATTGCCCTCGCACCTGATCTGGCCGCGCCTACCCGGCGCGGTTTGAATACCGCAAGCACCATATTTGAACGGTGTGCCGTTCTTGTCCTTTACAACGAAAGCGTTCCATGTCTGACGAAAATCTGCAACCAGTCTTCCAAATCCAACGCGTCTACCTGAAAGACATGTCGCTGGAACAACCAAATTCCCCAGCTATTTTCCTGGAACAAGAAGCACCAGCGATCGAAGTGGCTCTGGACGTGGGCGCTGCGCCTCTGGCCGACGGCATCTTCGAAGCCACCGTGACCATCACCGTGACCGCCAAAGTCGGCGAAAAAGTCGCTTTCCTGGTTGAAGGCAAGCAAGCTGGTATCTTCGAAGCACGCAACATTCCTGCCGATCAACTCGATCCGCTGCTGGGAATCGGCTGCCCGAACATCATCTACCCTTACCTGCGCGCCAACATCGCCGACGTGATCACCCGTGCCGGCTTCCCGCCAGTGCACCTGGCCGAGATCAACTTCGAAGTGTTCTACCAACAACGTCTGCAAGCTATTGCTGACGCCGCTGCAGCTGCCCCGGCAGCCGACGCGACGACGCACTAAGCTTCAGGCAAGACCCCGCCAGCCGTCAAGGCTGGCCTGACACGGCGGCCTGGCCGCCGTGTTTCGTTAAGGTTCAAAAATATCATGTTGAAAAGTGCGCTCTTGAGCAAGTTCCGCTGGATGGCCGGCGCCGCGCTGCTGCTGGCGACCGCCGCCAGCCATGCCGTCGATTTCAAAACGGTGGGCGCCGCTCCCGTGATCCTGTACGACGCACCCTCCGCCAAGGGCGGCAAGCTGTACGTGGCGCCACGCGGCATGCCGCTGGAAATCGTGCTCAGCTACGGCGAATGGGTCAAGGTCCGCGACGCCAGCGGCGAAATGGCCTGGACGGAAGCCAAGGGCCTGTCCGCCAAGCGCAACGTCGTGGCACGCGCCGCCAACCTCAAGGTTCGCGCCAGCCCCGACGACAACGCCTCCCCCATCCTCCTCGTCGACAAGGGCGTGCTGCTGGAAATGAGCGAGCAACCGAGCTCCGGCTGGGTCAAGGTGCGCCACAAGGATGGCCAGAGCGGCTACGTCAAGACCAGCGAAGTGTGGGGCTTGTAAGTACCAGCACCGCCAGATTCATCCGGGCAGCGGCCAGCCGCGCCGCGCCCCTCCCCTGCCAGACTGAGGTAGCATGCAAGTTTCCCCTGAAAATACTCCCGATACCGCCGCCAAGGCTGGCCCGCGCCCGATTACCGTGCTGGGCGCCGGCGCCTGGGGCACGGCCGTGGCCATGGCCCTGGCCGGCCGCCACGACGTGCTGCTGTGGGGCCGCAACGGCGACGCCATGGCCGCCATGGCCGCCAGCGGCGAAAACAGCTATCTGCCCGGTTTTGCCTTGCCGCCGCAACTGCGCATCGGCGCCGATTTCGACGCGGCCGTCGCGCATGCCGGCGGCGAACAGGGCCTCTTGATCGCCGCCTGCCCCGTGGCGGGCCTGCGGCCCATGCTGCAGCAGCTGAAAGACAAGACCATCGGCAACCTGGTGTGGCTCTGTAAAGGATTTGAGGGTGGCACGGGCATGCTGCCGCACCAGATCGTGCAGGAAGTGCTGGGCGACACGGTCGCCGGCGGCGCCCTGTCCGGCCCCTCGTTCGCCCAGGAAGTGGCGCGCGGCTTGCCGTGCGCGCTGACCATCGCCTCGCACAGTGCCGCCTTGCGCGGCGCCGTCGTCTCGGCCTTGCATGGCGGCACCATCCGCGTGTATGCGAGCGAGGACCTGGTGGGCGTGGAAGTGGGCGGCGCCGTCAAGAATGTGCTGGCGATCGCCACGGGCGTGGCCGACGGCCTGGGCCTGGGCCTGAATGCGCGCGCCGCGCTGATCACGCGGGGCCTGGCGGAAATCACGCGCCTGGGCACGGCCCTGGGTGGCCAGACGGAAACGTTCATGGGCTTGACGGGCATCGGCGATCTGATTTTGACCTGCACGGGCGACCTGTCGCGCAACCGCCGCGTCGGCCTGGGCCTGGCGCAAGGCAAGGCGCTGGCCACCATCGTGGCCGAACTCGGTCATGTGGCCGAAGGCGTGCCGTGCGCCAGGGCCGTGCGCGAACTGGCGCGCCGCATGGGCGTCGACATGCCGATCACCAATGCCGTGGCCGGCGTGCTGTTCGATGGCGATTTGCCGCAGGTGATGGTGCAGCAACTGCTGTCGCGCGATCCGCGCGATGAAGCCACCTGAAAGCGTGGCAAAGCGGGGCTTAACGGCCCGCCTTGTGCATGAGTATCGTCAGCAGCAATAAACTGTCTTCGCGCGCGGCCAAAGCATGCGCCTGGCCGCCGTGCAGATACAGCATCTGCCCCGGCCCCAGCAGCTGCTCGCGGCCATGCGCGTCGACCGCCACCTGGCCTTGCAAACACAGCAAGGTGATCTCGCCGAGCACGTGATGCTCGGGCATGGTCTTGCCCTTCGGCATGCACATGCGGATCAATTCCAGTTCATCCGTCTTGGCCAGCGCGATGGCGGAAAACTGCGACAGGTCGTCGCCGTCCCTGCGCCGCACATCGATCACCTGTCCTGAACTTGCGTGCTCCAGTGCCATCATGTGCTCCTTCCGCAATTACTCGGTGACTTCCTCCGGCTCTTTCGCGCCGCGCATCCACTCGACCAGCGGCCACGCATCCTTCAAGCCTTCCGCCAGGATCGGCAGCAGTTTCTCGGGTTCGTTCACGGGCAGCGGTATTTCGGTCCAGACAAAAAAGCTCTTCAGCTTGATGAATTCGATGTGTTCGGCATCCGCCTCGAAGCCCTTGGGCGGGCGCTGCAGCTTGCCCTCGTTCTGGATGCTGCCGAAGCGGGCCTTTAAACGCTTATTTTTCAGCACTTTGGAAAAACCTGGCGCGTCGTTGACCATGTGTTCGCGCAGCGCCTTCAGGCGGCCCGGGGGCGGCATGTATTCGCCGGCGCCGAACAGCAAATTACCCTGGCCATCGATCTGCAGATAATACGTGGGGCCGCCCGCCTTGCTGGGACGGCGCATGTCGTTCGGCGCGATGGCGGCGGAAAAACGCGTTTTATACGGGCTCTTGTCGTGGGCAAAGCGCACGTCGCGGTTGATGCGGAACATGGCCTTCTTCGGATTGCAGTATTTCACAGCCGGGTCGAACTTGCCCAGCTCGCCGATCAGCGACGTCACCAGCGCCAGGAATTCTTCGCGCAGGATGTCGTAGCGGGGCTTGTTCATGACAAACCAGGGACGGTTGTTGTTATCGCTCAGTTCACGTAAAAATTGGGTCAAATCACGCACATGCATGTGTCAGCTTCCGATCAGCAACTATTTGGAAAGCTCTTTCGGGAGGGGGCGCTTGCCCACCACCACGTCGAGCGCCGCTTCGCGATTCTTGCGCAGCACCGTCATTTTAGCTTTTCCGCCGGGCGGCAGTTGGGCGATCAGGTTGAGCATTGCCGTCGTGTCGTCCACGGGCTTGCCTTCCACCGTCAGCAGGATGTCGCCGGGCACGATGCCCGCCTTGTCCGCCGGGCCGTTGCGCACCACGCCGGCGATGATGGCGCCGCTGCTGCGCTGCAAGCCGAAGCTTTGCGCCAGCTCGGGCGTAATGTCCTGCATTTCCACGCCGATCCAGCCGCGCACCACGTGGCCATCCTTGATGATGGCTTCCATCACGGTTTTCGCCGTCGAGACGGGAATGGCGAAACCGATGCCGACGGAGCCGCCGCTTTGCGAGTAAATCGCCGTATTGATACCGATCAAGTTGCCGCGCGTATCGACCAGGGCGCCGCCCGAATTGCCGAAGTTGATCGCCGCATCCGTCTGGATGAAGTTTTCAAAACTGTTGATGTGCAGATTGTTGCGGCCCAAGGCGGAAATGATACCCATGGTCACCGTCTGGCCCACGCCGAACGGGTTGCCGATGGCCAGCACCACATCGCCCACGCGCGCCAGTTCCGACTGGCCCAGCACGATGACGGGCAGCTTGTCGAGGTTGATCTTGATCACGGCCAGGTCCGTTTCCGGATCCAGGCCCACCACCTTGGCGGGCGCCTTGCGGCCATCGGTGAGCACCACCTCGATTTCGTCGGCGCCTTCGACCACGTGGTTATTGGTCAGCACATAGCCTTCATGGCTGACGATGACGCCCGAACCGAGGCTGTTTTTCAAGTCGTCGTCATCGTCGGCGTCCGGGTCGCGGTCGCCGAAGAAACGTTTGAAGAAGGGATCGCGCGCCAGCGGATGGGCGCCGCGCTTGGGCACTTGCAGGGTGAGGATGTTGACGACGGCGGGCATGGCGCGCGCCGCCGCGTCGCGGTAGGAACCGGGCGCCAGGCTGCTCGACGCCGTTTCCACCACGGGCACCGGTTTCGCCGGAGAGCCCAGTTGCTGTACCCGGCTGGCCGGGCGCAGCGCGCCGTACACAAAGTACAGCGCCAACGCGATCGTCACGGTTTGCGCAAACAATAACCAGAATCGTCGCATAGCACTCCACCCAGGTCAGCCGGCCGGTGCCGGAACGACTTATTTTGCCAGATCGTTGCTATTCTGTCCGTTCTTCTGCAGAGAGTCGCGGATTTCACGCAGCAGGACGATGTCTTCCGGCGTGGCCGGTGGGGCTGCCGGCGCGACCGGTTCGCTGCGGCGGGCCTTGTTCATCAGGCGCACCATCTGGAAGATGATGAAAGCAAGAATGATGAAATTGAGCAAAATGGTGAGGAAATTACCATAGGCCAGCACGGCGCCCGCCTTTTTCGCTTCCACCAGGGTCAGGGTGGTAACCTGGCCATTCAGGGGCAGATAGTAATTGGCGAAATCGAGGCCGCCGAAAATGCGGCCGATGGGCGGCATGATCACGTCTTGCACCAGGGAATCGACAATCTTGCCGAAGGCGCCACCGATAATGACACCGACCGCCAGATCGACGACGTTACCCTTCATTGCAAATTCTTTAAATTCTTGCATCATTGCCATGAATTTCTCCTTCGGATATGTATAAAAAACATGCCGATCATACTATTGATTCCCGGTGCCACCAACTTGTGGTTGTCAGCAGGGCCAATTCCGGCACAGCCGCGCGCATCTAGTTCGAAAGAACTAGCCACCTCCTGCAAAAGTATATAAATTATGGTACAAGCAACGTTTTTGTTTTATTCGTTGTTTGCTTCACTTATAATTTGCGGTTGCCAGTAGCGGCTTTTTCGCTGCCGGATAATCAACAAGAAACTGGCACGGGCTGCGCCATTGGCCGAAGTTCCGCAGGGATGTTGCCACTTTACCGTACAAAGATGCGGGTTGCGGCAATCAGTGGGAAAGAGCTTCGGCGACGGTTTTTTCGCGGCCGCCACTCATAATAAAGATTCGCATTTTGACTGATTGGGGTTTGCATGAGTAACGAAAAGCAGGTCGATTCAGGCCGTCGCGGCTTGCTCGTCGCCACGTGCGCGGCGGGCAGTGTAGTTGGATTGGCAACCGCGGGAGCCTTGGTAAGCACCTTCCAGCCGTCGGAGCGCGCAAAAGCGGCCGGCGCGCCCGTCGAAGTAGACATCACCACCTTGCAACCCGGCGAAATGCGCACCGTCGAATGGCGCGGCAAGCCGGTCTGGATCATCAAGCGCACGCCGGAAATGATCGCGTCGCTGAAAAAAACCGACGACAAGGTCGCCGACGCCGATTCCAAACGTAACCCTGCCGAATTCACCCCCGAATACTGCATGAACGAGGCGCGCTCGATCAAGCCTGAAATCCTCGTCGCCGTCGGCATCTGCACCCACCTGGGCTGCTCCCCTTCCTCGAAATTTACCCCTGGCCCGCAACCGTCGCTGCCCGATGACTGGGAAGGCGGCTTCCTGTGCCCTTGCCACGGCTCCACCTTCGACATGGCGGGCCGCGTGTTCAAGAACAAGCCTGCGCCGGACAACCTGCAAGTGCCGCGCCATATGTATCTGAGCGACACCAAACTGCTGATAGGTAAAGACGAGAAAGGCGAGGCTTGATCATGGCTGCTTTCAAAGAAACGAAATTTCCTGCCGATGCACCTGTCGCCGAAAAAGCCCTGGGCTGGGTCGATGACCGCTTTCCCCTGACCAAGCTGTGGAACGATCAATGGGGCAAGTACTACGCCCCGAAAAACTTCAATTTCTGGTACATCTTCGGTTCGCTGGCCATGCTGGTGCTGGTGCTGCAGATCGTCACCGGCATCTTCCTGACCATGCACTACAAACCGGATGCGGCCCTCGCCTTCAATTCCGTCGAGTACATCATGCGCGAAGTGCCGTGGGGCTGGCTGGTGCGCTACATGCACTCGACGGGCGCCTCCGCCTTCTTCATCATCGTCTACCTGCACATGACGCGCGGCCTGCTGTACGGTTCGTACCGCAAGCCACGTGAACTGATCTGGCTGTTCGGTTTCGCCATCTTCCTGTGCCTGATGGCCGAAGCGTTCTTCGGCTACCTGCTGCCATGGGGCCAGATGTCGTACTGGGGCGCGCAAGTGATCGTCAACCTGTTTGGCGCCATCCCCCTGATCGGCCCGGACCTGTCGCTGTGGATACGCGGCGACTACGTCGTCTCCGACGCCACCCTGAACCGCTTCTTCGCCTTCCACGTGATCGCCATCCCGCTGGTACTGCTGGGCTTGGTTGCAGCGCACTTGATCGCCCTGCATGAAGTCGGCTCGAGCAACCCGGACGGCATCGAAGTGAAGGAAAACCTGGGCGCCGATGGCCACCCCGTCGACTCCATTCCATCGCATCCGTACTACACCGTGCACGACCTGTTCGGCGTGTCGATCTTCCTCGTCATCTTCAGCGCCGTCGTGTTCTTCGCGCCGGAAATGGGCGGTTACTTCCTGGAATACAACAACTTCCTGCCAGGCGACTCGCTGAAGACCCCGCTGCACATCGCGCCAACCTGGTACTTTACGCCGTTCTACTCGGTGCTGCGCGCCACCACGGCCGACTTCATGTACGTGCTGATGGCTGCCGTGGCCGCCTACGTGGTGTTCATCTGGCTCAAGTCGCGCCTGTCGACAACGGTCAAGTCCGCCATCGCCGTCATCGCCCTGGTCGCCATCGTCGGCATGCTGCCGCAGGTGCTGGACGCGAAATTCTGGGGCGTGGTGTTCTTCGGCGGTTCCGTGGTGATCCTGGCCTTCCTGCCATGGCTCGACCATTCGCCCGTGAAATCGATCCGCTACCGTCCGACCTGGCACAAATACATCTACGCCATCTTCGGCCTGTCGTTCCTGGTGCTGGGCTACCTCGGTACCCAGGCGCCAACGGATACGAAAACCATCGTGTCGCAAGTGTGCACCCTGATTTACTTCAGCTTTTTCCTGCTGATGCCATGGTGGAGTGCAATGGGCAAGTTCAAGACCGTGCCGTCGCGTGTGACGTTTCACCCGCACTAAGCCGCTCTCACGCCACGCTCAAAGGACATACATCATATGAAGATTGCAAAAAAACTGCTCGCCATCCTGGCCCTCGTGCCCGCCATGGCCCTCGCCAGCGAAGGCGGATTTCCGCTGGACAAGGCACCTGACCGCCAGACCAACATGGCAGCGCTGCAGCATGGCGCCAAATTGTTCGTCAATTATTGCTTGAATTGCCACGCCGCCGTGTCGATGCGCTACAACCGCCTGCGCGACCTGGGCTTGACGGAAGACCAGATCAAGCAGAATCTGTTGTTCTCAGGCGATAAAGTCGGTGACTTGATGACGACCAGCCTGGCGCCGCAGGACGCCAAGGCTTTCTTTGGCGTCGTACCGCCGGATTTGTCGGTAATTTCGCGCGCGAAATCATCTTCCGCTGGCACAGGCGGCGACTACCTGTATACTTACCTGCGTACGTTCTATAAAGACGACACTCGTCCGACCGGCTGGAACAACATGGTCGTGCCGAATGTTGCCATGCCGCATGTATTATGGGAATTGCAAGGTGTCCAGACTGCCAAGTTCGTGGAAGAGAATGATCCCCACGAAGCTGGCAAGAAGATCCACAAATTTGCCGGCTTCGAGCAGGTCAAGCCAGGTACATTGAACAAGATCGAGTATGACAATGCGGTAGCCGACCTGGTCGGCTACATGGAGTGGATGGCCGAACCGGCACAGCAGACACGCAAGCGCCTGGGCGTTTGGGTGCTGCTGTTCCTGTCGGTATTTGCTCTGCTGGCATGGCGCCTTAACGCGTCGTTCTGGAAGGAAGTCAAATAAGTGAGGCGCCGGCCGCAGGCCGGCTGGTGCCTGTTTCTGCGTTGTCCGCATGAGTGGACAAGCGACCTGGGGTGAGCCGTTCGCGGCTTCACCCCCTTTGTTTCTAAGGAACTATAAAAAATGATGGTTCTCTATTCGGGTACAACCTGCCCATTTTCGCAACGCTGCCGCCTGGTCCTGTTTGAAAAAGGCATGGACTTCGAAGTGCGCGACGTCGACCTGTTCAACAAACCGGAAGATATTTCGACCATGAACCCGTATGGCCAGGTGCCTATCCTGGTCGAACGCGAACTGATCCTGTATGAATCGAACATCATCAACGAGTACATCGATGAGCGCTTCCCGCATCCGCAACTGATGCCGGCCGATCCGCTGATGCGTGCCCGCGCGCGCCTGATGCTGTTCAACTTCGAAAAAGAACTGTTCGTGCACGTGCACGTGCTGGAAAGCGAACGCGCCAAGAGCAACGACAAGGCCCACGACAAGGCACGCGCGGAAATCCGCGACCGCCTGACGACCCTGGCGCCGCTGTTCCTGAAAAACAAGTACATGCTGGGCGACGAATTCTCGATGCTCGACGTGGCTGTCGCGCCGCTGCTGTGGCGCCTGGACCACTACGGCATCGAACTGTCGAAGACGGCTGCACCGCTGATGAAATACGCCGAACGCATCTTCTCGCGTCCGGCGTATATCGAAGCGCTGACGCCTTCGGAAAAGGTCATGCGCCGCTAAAAGATATCCCCATAAAGCTACTGCGCAGCCCGCTCTCGACTTGGCGTTACTCGCCGTACTCAAGTACGGCTGCGTTACTGAAGCCGATATCGGGCTTGCTCGCTACGCTTTCTGGGGCATCTTGGGCCAGCTGTCATGCTTGGTTCCTGTATTGATAGTTGTCCCATCGTTTCATTGAACTACCGGTGCGCCCGCCTCATGCTGACGGGGGCGCTCCCGCCTCACCGTGCCTACCATGTCTGAAATCTCAACCAAACCTTATATGCTGCGCGCCATCTACGAGTGGTGCACCGACAGCGGCTACACGCCTTATCTCGCGGTCAAAGTCGATTCGCGCACCACGGTACCGATGGAATACGTGAAAAAGGGCGAAATCGTGCTCAACATCAGCTTCGGCGCCACCAGCGGCCTGAAGATGGACAACGACGCCATCCGCTTCCACGCCCGCTTTGGCGGCGTCTCGCGCGAAATCTACGTACCGGTCGACAACGTGATGGCCATCTACGCCAACGAAAACGGCCAGGGCATGGCCTTCGAGCCCGTGCTGGGCAACGATGACCCGGATGCGCAACCGACGGACAGCCCCGCATCCGCCGACGTCCCGCCGCCAGTGCTCGCCCCCGCCGCCAGCGGTCCCACCCTGTCGTCCGTGCCCACCGGTTCCCCCGAACAGCGCGATGCCGCCACGCCAGGCGACGACGAGCCACCAAAAAAAGGCGGCCGCCCGACCCTGACACGCATTAAATAGCGTATAATTCGCAACGCGCAGTTTTTGCCGACTTAGCTCATTTGGTAGAGCAGTTGATTTGTAATCATCAGGTGGCCAGTTCGAAACCGGCAGTCGGCACCAGAATTCAGCAGTAAATCAAAGGGTTACCCGCTCCGGCTGGTAGCCCTTTTTTCTTTTCCCCCGCCTGCATGGCACTCCCGTGAGCATGCAAACGCGTCACCATCCAGATCGGCCGCTGGCGTGCTGCGCCGCGCCATGACGTCCGGCACATTTAGGCGCAAGATGAGTACGTGCTTGCGCAAAGCAGGCTCCCGATGTCTGGCTTATCTACCTGGGGGAACATCATGTCCGCACACACTTACAAGCTGATCGAACTGGTCGGCACGTCGACCGAGAGCAGCGATCAGGCGATACGCGATGCCATTGCCAAGGCGGCGCTGACGGTCAAGCATATGGACTGGTATGAAGTGACCGATTCGCGCGGGCATATCGTCGATGGCAAGGTGGCGCACTTCCAGGTCACGCTCAAGGTCGGCTTCCGGCTCGAATAAAGCCATGCGGCATGGGCGGCACCGGCGTGCCAGCTGCGCGCCTTGCACTACCTTGCCCTTGCGCTACCGCCTGGCGGCTGACCTGCCCTGCAGCCACTCCCTGCCCCCCGCCTCCAGCGCGGTGTCAATGACCTTTTCCGGCAAGCTGTAGACGGTCGCCCAGCTGGCGCGTCCATCCTGCGTGTTGGCGGGGAAACTGTGGGTTTCAATCGGCCAGTGGTATTTGCGCTTCAAGGCCTTGACGATGGCGGCCAGCGAGACGCGGCCTTGCAGCGGTTCGGCGCCGGACTGGTCGCGGTTCGACAGCAGCACGGCCAGGACCTGGCCGCGGCCCGTGCGCGCGCCGGGGAAGGTGGGGGTTTTGTTTGCCATGGCCTATTTTACCGGGCAATGATCGGGCGAGCGGCGACGTGCCGCACCTTTGATATGCCGCAAGCACCGCACCGGCGTTGCGGCCACCATGAGCATTTCGCCAGGCGTGCCAGCGCCCCTCTGGCTGCCTGGGCCTATGATCAAGGGGCGCAGGAGCCTATCATGCACAGCCTGAACATCCACGCCATGCAATGGCAGCCCGTAGCCAATATTTCCGCCGTCGATCCGCTGCTGCCCGAGGATCTGGCCTGCTTTCGCGAAGTGCGCGACGTGCTGCAACGCTATGGCGCGCTCGACCGCTTCAGCATTTCCCTGATCCACCGCCATTTCGACATCGCCGACGACGAGGAGCTGATGGAGTACACGGATGTGGAACAGCGCACCTTGACGGTGAAACCTGTCAAGAAAAGCGACATCGACTGGAATCACACGACGATTACCAACTGGAAATTAACGCAAGACGAGGAAGTGGCGCGCATCGCTTGCGGTTGCGCACGCAATTCCGGTGGGCACCTGGGCTATCACCGCGGTACCTGAGGCCGGCCGACGCCGCCCGCCAGGCGGCGTCGGCCTTTCTTACACTGTCCCCTATCCAGCGCAGTTCGCTTTGCGCAAGTGCTTGATTCAATGTAATTTTTTTGTGTGGCATGCAAGCTGCTTATCTGTGTCTACGAGATGAATCCAGGCAATTCCTTCTGGATTCTTTGTCCCCCGGATTTTCCGAGACTGACCACGACAAGAGGCTGCGATGAACGTCGATCACACACGAAACAAGACTCTGGGCTGGCTGGGCGCACTGGCGGCGGCCAGCCTGCTGGCCAGCGGCCAGGCGCAGGCCGGCGCGTACGGCCTGGCCGTCAATGAGTTGAACAATTTCCGCATCACCACCAGCGCCGGCACGCTGTCGCTGGCCGGCGCCAACCGCAATGCCAGCGACAGCGCCTTTTTCGAAGGCGGCGTGGCCGTCAATCCCCGCGCCGTCAATACGGGCCCGGCCGCCAACGCGGACGTGCTGCAAGTGTGTTCGGGCGGCGGCTGCAACGGCTTGCCGCAGAACCATTACGCGCCCACCACCGCGCTGGAATTCGCGCGCGGCGACGCGCATGCCTTCGGCAACATGCTCAATGGCGGCGCCAGCGTGAGCGCCGTGGCGGAAGCGCAGCGCAACACCATCGGCGCCGCCACGGCCACGGCCGGCGACACGCTGACCGGTTCCGTCAACCTGACCCTGTCGAGCGCCGGCTTCATCACCTTCAGCTTCATGGGACGGCGCGACCTGCGCACCAGCGTGACGACCATGGGCGACAAGTCGAATGTGTCGATCATGGATATCTTCAATATCTCGTGCAACAGTTCCAGCCCCGTCGGCTGCCTGTCGCACGCGAACGCGGATGGCGTGATCTTCCAGTTCGCCCCCGATGGCGACCCGAACAATGGCAGCGACGTCAACGGCAACCATGGCGCAGGCAGCCTGGACCCGTTCAGCCTGAACATGACGGCCGGCACCAACGACCCCGCCACCTCGCGCGCGTTCACGAACGGCTTCGCGATGTTTTCCCTGACCTCGAATTTCGCCCTGCCCGCCGGCAGCTACACCTTGAACTTTTCCAAGTCCACGCGCACCGACATCGTCGTCATCGATCCGCCGCTGGCCGTACCGGAACCGGGCACCTTGTTCCTGCTGGGCACGGGACTGGCGGCCCTGGCTGTGACGCGGCGGCGGCGGCCGCAATAATCGGCGGCATGAAAAAACGCGGCGCCCATGAGGCGCCGCGTTTTTTTGCATCAGCAGCGGCGTTTTACCCCAGCCGCGCCAGCGCCTGGCGCGCCAGCTGCAATTGCTGCACATAGTAACGGTGCAGCATGGCCGGGTCGCTCAAGTCGCGCCCCAGTATCAGGCGCAGCTCGCTGGCAGGACAGTCGGCGGCCAGGGTCTGCACCTGGGCGCCCAGCTGGCGGGCCAGCCGGCGCGCCGCCTGCTCCTGCGCAGGCCGGTATTCGACACGCGTGCGCGCCACCTGGTAGCTGCTTTCATTGGCCAGGCGCACCACCTGCACGGCATTGCCGGCCAGGCTGCGCGCCAGCGCGGCGGCCAGGCCAGGCACGCCGTTGCCATTCACAATTTCCAGGCGCGGCGGCGTACTGGCCGCAGGCGCCGATTGCACCAAAACGCTAACCGGCCCGTTGCGCGCCGCCGGCACGCGCCGCAGCCGGGCCATGCCATCGCCCTGCGTGATTTCCACGCGCGCCATGGCGGGCGCATCCGGCACTGCCTCGACGGGCTGGGGCGGCGCCTCGGGCGGCGCGGCGCGCAGCAAGGCCAGGTCGCGCCGCAAGTCGTGCTCCTGCAGGCTGGCCGCCTGGCGCCGCATGACGGCGGCCCGTTCATGCTGCCCCAGCCGTTCCAGCACTTGCGCCAGGTGCAGCCAGGCCAAGGCATTGAGCGGGTCGAGCAGACACGCCTGTTCCAGCGCCGTCAACGCTTGCGCGTCGCGCCCGCTCAGATAATAAGCACGGCCAAGATTGCTGAACAGATAGGCCTGCTGCGGCCGCGCCATGCCCGCCTCCTGCGTCAGCGCCTGCCACTGGGCAATGGCGGCGTCGTGTTCTCCCCGCTGCGCATGCAGCACGGCCAGGCCGTTGCGCGCGTTCACGTGGCGCGGCGCATGGCGCAGGGCGTGTTCATAGGCCGCCTGCGCAGCGGCCAGGTCGCCCGCGTCAAAATACCGGCGCCCCGCCACGTAGGCGGCATCGGCGTCGGGCAACAGCGGCAGCGGCGCGTGGGCCGGCGGTGCGGTACAGGCGGCCAGGCCAAGGCAGGCACAGGCGGTGGCCAGGCGGGAGAGCGTCAAGCGCATGGTGACTCCTTTCAGCGGCTGGCCATGGCCGGCACGAGCACGCGATAGACTTCGATCACGGCCGGCCCCATGAGCACCAGCATCAGGGTGGGAAAGACGCAAAAAATCAGGGGGAACAGCAGTTTCAGGGCGATCTTCGCTGCCGCCTCTTCGGCCAGCAGGCTGCGCTTGCTGCGCAGGTTTTCCGAATGCACGCGCAGCGAATCGCCCATGCTCGTGCCGAAGCGTTCCGACTGGATCAGCATGGCGACGAGGGTGTCGACATCTTCCACGCCGCTGCGCAGGGCCAGGTTGCGCAGCGCCTTTTCCTTGGAAAAGCCGGTGCGCATTTCCATCAGCACCAGCTGCAATTCCTGCGCCAGCACCACGCTCTTGATGTGGATCTCGCCCGACACCTTCACCAGCGCGCGCTCCAGGCTCAGGCCCGCTTCCACGCACACGGTCAGCAGGTCGAGCGCGTCGGGGATGTTTTCAAAGATGTCGCGCTGGCGCCGCTTGGCCGTGCTGGCCAGCACCAGGTTCGGCAGGTAATAGCCGACGGTGGCGCTGACGCACAGCAGCAACAGCAGCACGCTGCGCAGCTGCGCCGCCATGGCGCTGGCCGCGTACAACCCCAGCACGGTGGGAAACAGCAGAGCCAGCACGGTTTTCGCCGCAAAGTACAGGGCCGGCGCGCTGGCTTGGCGCCAGCCCGCATTCATGAAGCGCGTGCGCAGCGGCGAGCGCTCCCAGCCCTCTTCCGGCAGCGACAGCTTGCTGAACGGCTGCGCCACGCGCGCCACGCGCTCCACCCAGCCCGTGTCGGCCACCGCATCGCTGGCCACCGGCGCCGTGGCGCCGAACAGGCGCTGGCGCAAGGTGCCGGGAAAGAAGATCAGCCACGCCAGCAGGGCCAGCGCCACCACCACGGCAAAGACGATCAGCAGGAACAGCAGTTGCGGGCCAGTCATGGCATTTCTCCCTTGGATCGACTGACAAAACATGCAGGGCCAGGCGTGTCGCCGAAGGCAGTACGAAAGTACGACGAGGCGGCGCAACAACGCCATGGAGGTTTTTCAGACGATTCCCTAAATACGGATGCGGATGACCTTGCGCATCCAGACGACACCCAGTGCCACCATGCCGGCCGCGTACCACAGCAGTTTGATGCCGCTGGGGTCCGTCCACAGCAGGCGGATGTATTGCGGATTGACCAGCGCCATGACGCCGATCATCACCACCGGCATCAGTCCCAGCACCCAGGCCGACATGCGCCCCTCGGCCGACAGCACGCGCACCTGCCCCAGCAGTTTCAAGCGGGCGCGGATGATGCGCGCGATGCTGACCAGCACTTCGGCCAGGTTGCCCCCCGATTCGCGCTGCACCAGCACGGCGATGACG
Organism: Janthinobacterium sp. FT14W; assembly: GCF_009208755.1. Taxonomy (NCBI): domain Bacteria; kingdom Pseudomonadati; phylum Pseudomonadota; class Betaproteobacteria; order Burkholderiales; family Oxalobacteraceae; genus Janthinobacterium; species Janthinobacterium sp. FT14W. Next base: position 177,351 of record NZ_WFLL01000003.1, read on the forward strand.
AGATAGCGCAAGTCCGTCAGCGGAATGCGCGCGGCCAGGTTTTGCAGCGCTTCGTTCATCGGCACGCCGTAATTGATCTCTTCGTGCGCCATCTTGAATTCGCCGCTGATCGGCTCATTGAGTTCATCGCCCACCATTTGCAGCACGTTGGAAAACGAGTGGCCGGCGCGCAGCGCGCGGGCCAGGAAATCGGCCGCTTCCGGCAGTTGCGCCTCGATTTTTTTCAGCCGCGCGGCGCGCGCGCGCAGCACGCACAGGCACGGTCCGCTCGCGGCCGTGGACAACAGCAGCAAGGCGCCGGGCAAGGGCATGGACCACGCCGCCAGCAGCAGCAAGGCCGCCAGCAGCAAGGCGCCGGTGCCGCCCAGGAATTGCGCCACCGACCAGGACAAGCCCGATTGCAGCAGCAGGTGATCGAGCTTTGCCGCCTGCGGCGCGCGCCGCAGCAAGCGCTCCAGGCCGGGCGAGCGCGCATAGCGGCGCTGCTTGAGGATGGAAACCCGCTCGCCGCCCGCCTCGCCGCGCGCCGCCATCAGCCGCAAGCGCCGGTTGATGCGCCGCGCCGCGCTGCCGTGCGTGCCCGCCCACCACAGCCAGGCACCCTCCACCATCAGGATGCAGGCAGCGAACAGCAGCACGGCAAAGCCGTAGAACACCAGGTCCATGATGCGCTCCTTACACAGCAAATAGAACCGTCGCGGGCGGGCGTGACGCGTGGCCGCCAAGCGCGCCGCACGGCCGGTTTTTCATTCGTAGATGCGGTCGGGATCGAACACGCTGTCCGGCACGGGCGCGCCGAACATGCGCAGGCGCTCCGTGAAGCGGGGCCGCACGCCGGTGGCGCAAAAGTGGCCCTGCACCTTGCCCCCCGCATCGACGCCCGTCTGCTCGAAGCGGAAGATTTCATGCATGGCGATGATGTCGCCTTCCATGCCCGTTACTTCCTGCAGGCTGACCAGCTTGCGCGCGCCATCCGTCAGGCGCGACACCTGCATCACCACCGTCACGGCCGAACAGATCTGCTGGCGCGTGGCGCGCGGCGTCAGGTTCACGCTGGCCATGCCGACCATGTTTTCCAGCCGCGCCAGCGCGTCGCGCGCCGTGTTCGAGTGGATGGTCGCCAGCGACCCTTCATGGCCCGTGTTCATCGCCTGCAGCATGTCGAGCGCCTCGGCGCCGCGCACCTCGCCCAGGATGATGCGGTCGGGCCGCATGCGCAGCGCGTTGCGCACCAGCGCGCGCTGGCTCACTTCGCCCTTGCCCTCGATATTCGGCGGGCGCGTTTCCAGGCGCACCACGTGCGGCTGGCGCAGCGCCAGTTCGGCCGCATCTTCGATGGTGACGATGCGCTCGCTGCCGGGAATGAAGCCGGACAACACGTTGAGCAGGGTCGTCTTGCCGCTGCCCGTGCCGCCCGAGATCAGGATGTTGACCTTGGCCTGGCCCAGCGCCTGCAGCACCTGCACCATGGGCGGCGTCAGGCTTTTGTAGTCGAGCAGGTTGGCGATGCTCAAGGGCTGCACGGCAAAGCGCCGGATCGACAGGATCGGGCCGTCGACGGCCAGCGGCGGAATGATGGCGTTCACGCGCGAGCCGTCCGGCAGGCGCGCGTCGACCATCGGGCTCGATTCGTCGACGCGCCGTCCCACGCGCGAAACGATCTTTTCGATGATCTTCATCAGGTGCGCATTGTCGTGGAAAGTCACGTCCGTCAGCTGCAGCCGCCCGCCCCGCTCCACATATACCTTGTCGCAGGTATTGACGAGGATATCGGACACGCTGGCGTCGGCCAGCAAGGGTTCCAACGGGCCAAAGCCCAGCATCTCGTGCTGGATGTCGAGCACCAGGCTATGCCGCTCGTGCTGGTTCAGCACGATGCGCTCTTCCTCGATCACGCGCTGCACCAGCAGCGCCAGCTCGTGCTTGAACTGCTCCGCCGTCAGGCGCTTCAAGCGCTCCAGGTCGATACGGTCGAGTATCGTCTGGTGCATGGTCTTTTTCAGTTCCTGGTAGGCGTGCAGCGCCAGCGCGCCTTGTCCATTGCTGGCGGGGCGCACCGTTTCATTTGCCGCCAGGCGTTCGCGTAAAGTCATCTCGGCTCCCATGATGGCCCCCGGCGGGAGCCTTGTCGTACTCCACCTGCCGCCCCGTCACGCCTCGCTGCGGCTGAACAGGCGGTCGAACAGGCCGCGGCTTTCCGTCACGCGGCGCGCCGTCACCAGTTCCACCAGTTCGGCCAGGCTGCGCGCCACGGCGCTGGTGCGCGACAGCTGCAGCAGCGGGATGCCCTGGTTGACGGAATCCGTGGCGGCCGTGTAGTCGTTGGGCACCGTGTGCACCACTTCCGCGCCCAGCGCCTGCTCCAGGTCCGCCAGGCGCAGCCGCCCGCCCTTTTCATAGCGGTTGACGATCAGGCGCAGGCGCTCGCCCGGATAGCCGAGCGAACGGAAGATGTCGAGCAGGCGGCGCCCGTCGCGGATGTCGGGCAAGGCCAGCTGCAGCACCGGGTAGATGGCGTCGGCGTTGTCGAGCGCGCGCAGCGACAGCGCATCGATCTGGCGCCCCACGTCGAGCACGATGTAGTCGTAGTGCTGGCGCGCCACGGCCAGGATGCGGTCCATGTGCTCTGGCTGCATGTCGACCTTGTGCGCGGGGTCGTCGGCGGCCGCCAGCACGCCGAAATTCGGCGTGATGTGCACCAGGCACGAGGCGAGGAAGGCGCCATCCATGCGCGCGATCTGGGCGCAGATATCGGACAGGGTCATGGCCGGCTTCTGGTCCGAGACATACAGGGTGGCGTCGCCGAACTGGCCGTGCAGGTCGATCAGCAGCACCTTGCAGCCGGCCAGGCTGGCCAGCGCATACGAAAAATTCGTCGACAAAAAGGTGGCGCCGCTGCCGCCCTTGCACGAGATGAAGGCAAGCACTTTGCCGTCGCGCATCTGCGTCACGCCGGCCTGGATGTCGACCCGGTCCATCGCTTCATGGAAGGCCTTGTGCACCAGCGGCAGCTGCAGCACTTCGCGCATGCCGGCGCGCATGGCGCGGATCAGCACATCCTGCTGCTGGCCGCGCGTGAGCAGCATCAGCACGGCCAGCGGATACTGGCGCGCCAGCCGCTCGAACAGGTCGGCTTCCTCCGCATCGATGCCGCTGGCGTCGACGATCACCAGCTCGGGCAACTCGGGCAGCATGCGCTCGACGGCGTCGCGCAGGCCGCTGCGCCGCTCCAGCAGGCGCAGCACGGGCATGCGGGCCGCGCCCTGCGCCGCGATTTCATCGTGCAGGCTGGCGTCGCGGGTAATCATCAAGGCTTTCATCGCCGCTCCTTCAATCTATGCAATACATTCGGCTGCGCCAGCGGATCGGCGCTCATGGACAAAAACCGGAATTGTCCGGATAGCCCAGCGACTCGGCCACCGCCATGGTGGCCCCGTTGGGCAAACGCACTGCCCCTGCGCCGGAGGGAAACATCACCCCCAGCAGGGGCAGGATGGGGCGGTACGGCACGCTCTCGCAGCGCGCGCCTTCGCTGGGCACGCACAGGCGCGCGCGCACGAAGCGGATACAGCTGGCGCCATGCGGATCGTCCAGGCAATTGATGCGGTTGCGTTGCGGGCAGCCCGGCATCGCCGTCACGGGCACGGCCGCCAGCACGGCGCCGCCGGCCTGCGACAGATAATCGATGCGCACATACGCATCGCTGATGCCGCCGCCCAGCGGCAGCGCGCCCGGCGCCGTGCGCAGCACCGCCTGCGTGCGCACGGCCTGCATGGCGCCGGCATTGCTGAAATCGGTGACGGCGGCGGCGCGCGCGGCGCGCCGGGTGATCTCGTGCACCAGGTTCCACATGTACACGGCGCGCGCCACTTCCAGCATGGCAAACAGGAAGAGGAAGAACAGCAGCGCCAGCATGGCGAACTCGACAGCGAAAACGCCGCCCTGGCGCTGCCGGCGGGGGCGCAGGTTAATTGACATAGCGCAATGTTGCGTTGGCACGCAACGGAATCGGTTCCAGCTGCGGCAGCCACTTGCGCGTCAGCTCGGGCAGGAAATCCACGGGCATGTCCACGGTCACCTTGATGCGCACCTGCAGCGGTGCCGTCGGATAGCTGCCGCAGCTGAAGGATTCGTCCAGATACACGCAATCCACGCTGACCCGGGCGGCCTCCATTTGCGGCCAGCTTTCCGCCATCGCATCGACCACCATCTGCCGGGAAAACACGGCGCCCTCGGTGGCCGTGGCGATGCTGCCCATCTGCGGCAGCGGCATGGTCGCCATGTAGCGCGCCGCGTCATGCGCGCTTTTTTGCAGGGCCGTGTACACCAGCAGCGCGCGGCCGAACAGCAGCACGAAGGGCAGCAGTCCCATGAAAAACAGCAGGACCAGCGCCAGTTCGATGGCGGCGACACCGCCCTGGCGGCGCGGCGGCTTCATCGCAGCAGCTCCGCCGGGCCGGCCAGCGATCCCTCGCTGGCCAGGCCCGCGAATTCGGCGCTCAGCACGCCATTGCTGGCGGGTGCCGTCATGAAGAAACGGCCGATGCCGCGCACCCGGGCCAGCACGTCGCTGCCGGCAGGCAAGGGGCAGGCCAGCAGCGCAATGTGCAGCAGGCGCCGCTGCGCCACGCCCGTGTTGCCGGTGGGCGCCGTCTGATAGGCCAGCGTCAGGTAGGGCGACTTGTCGGTGGGATAGCTGGACTTGGCGGCCGGGGCGGCCGGCGCAGCGGGATACAGCCTGGGCCAGTCGCTGGTGGCAAACGGCAGGTAGCCGCCGGCCGGCCTCGGGTTGCTGTACCTGACCGCCCGGGAAAACGACCACAGCGGCCCATAACTGCCGACGCCGGGCGGTGTCGCGTTCGCTTCCGGATCGGCCACGGACAGCAGCGGGTTGCCGGTGCTCAGCGCGCTGGGCGCATCGGGCGCATTCGTCATCCACCAGTTCGCCGCCGTATTCGGATACGCGCGGATGTTCGTGTCGGGCGGCGCCGTGACGGGATGGCAGCCGCTGCCCCCATGCTGGTTGAAGCGCGCATTGAAGGCGGGCCACAGCGCGGCGGGAAAGGGCCGGTGCACATGCACCCGGGCGCTGCCGATATGCGGGTACTGCACCGTGCCGCTGCAGACAAACGGCAGCACGCTCGACTCGCCGACCTGCAGCGGCGAGCCCAGCATGCCGGGCCGGCCCAGCGGATTGAGCACGAAATGCTCGGCTGCCGGGCCGTGCGGATTGAGCTTCAGCAGGTTATAGGCCACGCCGCGGCGAAAGCCATATTCCAGCAGCTCGGCGGCCGGCAGCAGCGCCGCATTCGTGCGCGGGCTGGCCGCACTGGCCGACAGCGCGCAGATGGCCAGCGGCGTCAGGTACAAGCTGGTCCGTCCCGCCACGGCGCGCGCGCCCGTGTCCAGGGTGCGCAGCGCCGGCGACCAGGCGCCCAGGAACGCCGTCGCCACCCGCCCCAGCGCCGGATCGTTGGCCTGCGTATCGACGCGCACGAACAGCGCCGTGGCAGGATCGGGCACGGCGCCCGCCGCATGCCAGTCGCTGGCGGGCGCGTCGGGCGCACTGGCGAAGCGGATGCTGGCATCCGACAGGATGGCGCCCTCCATGCGGCGCCGCCATACGCTGCGGTCGGCCGCACTGCTCTTGGCTTTCATCACGGCCGCCGCCAGGCCGTCGGACGTGCCCACCAGCTCCGCGGCGGCCGCCAGCGCCGCGTTGTCGGCCAGGTTCTGCAGCTCCGTCTTGCGGCCGATGACCTGCCCCACGTCCAGCGCCAGGCCGATAAAGCCCAGCACCACGATGAGCAGGATGGAAAAGGCGATCAGCATCGCTCCCCGCTGGCGCCGGCGTCTATTTGCCATTGCCGCCTCCCAGCATGAATTGCACGGGCTGGGGCGCCTGGCCGTTCGGTTCGGCAAACGAGGCGCGGTAGCGCTGCATGACGGCGTGCGCGCTGGGGCCGTCGAGGCCGTCGGCCGGGGTGCGGTTGGCGGCGCCGGCCGGATCGCGCACCTGCTGCGCCATGGCCACGCGCACGGCATCGCCGAAGCGCCGGTCCAGCTGCGGCGTGCTGCTGCCGCCGTGCGCGCAGGCGGCCAGCTGCAGCGCCAGCATCGGCGCCGCCAGGCGCCGCAGCCATATCAGGAGCGAATTCGGCATGGCGTATCTCCCCGTTTCATTTCAGCTCGAAACCGTTGGCCGCACGCGGCGGCGGCACGGACGGCGGCGTCGGCCTGCCTTCCATCTTGCCGCCCAACATCAACTCCGTGCGCGACGGGGACGCCAGCTGCGCCGTCGGCAGCACGGCGTCGGCCGGCAAGGGTTTCACCAGGTGTGCGGTAATGACGAACAGCAATTCCGTGCGGTCATGCTGGAAATCCGTGCTGCGAAACAGCGCGCCGAGGATGGGCACTTCGCTGAGCCAGGGCAGGCCCGTGATGTTGCTCACCTGGTTGTTCTTGATCAAGCCGCCGATGGCGTAGCTCTGGCCGTCGTACAGCTGCACCGTGGTCGAGGCGCGCCGCGTGGTGATCACGGGCAATATCGAGCGGGCGCTGACGCCGGCGGCGGAAATGCCCACCCCCTCGCGCGACAGTTCCGACACTTCCGGCGCCACCTTCAGGTTGATGCGCCCGCCCGACAGCACGGTGGGCGTGAAGCGCAGGCCGACGCCGTACTCGCGCTCTTCCAGGGTGATCTTGTTGTTGTCCTGGCCGACGGGAATGAAAATCTTGCCGCCGGCCAGAAAGCTGCCCTCCTGTCCGCTGATCGCCATCACCGTCGGCTCGGCCAGGATACGCACCAGGCCATCCTGTTTCTGCGCCTCGATGGTCAGCTGCTGGCCATTCGACTTGCGCACGTCGAGCAAGCCGTTGGCCGTGCCGCTGAGGAAATTCGACAGCAAGGTGGTGGCCCAGCTGCCGGACGCGAAGCGCAGGGTGGCGCCCACTTCCAGGCGCTCCAGCAGCGACTTCGACACCTCGGCGATCTGCACGGCCAGCATCACTTGCTGCGGCGCGCCGACATCGAGCATATTGATGATGCGGCTGTTCGCGCTGTTTGCGCCGCCAGCGGGTGCCGCGGCCGCCGCCGGCGCGGCAGCACCGTCGGCGGGCTTGGGCAGCGCCAGCGGCGGCGTTGCACGGCGCACATAGGCGTGCGCCAGCTCGACGGCGCGCAGCACGGCGCCCGCATCCTGCACCGTGCCCGACAGCACCAGGGTATCGGCCACGGCCGTCACGCGGATGGCTTTTTCTTCCGGCATCAGGGCCGCCAGGGTCGCCTGCAAGCCGGCCGGGTCCATGCTGACGCTGACGTTCACCACGCTGCACGTGCCGCCGCGTCCCTGGATGATCATGTTCGTGCTGCCCACGTCGACACCCACCACATACAGGGTGTCGGGCGCCACCAGCATGGCTTGCAGCACGGCCGGATTGCCCACGCTGCGCGCCCGCACCGCTTCGGGCAGGCGCAGCATGCTCGACTTGCCCACCTGCAGCTGCAAGTTGCCGGGCGAGGCCGCTTCGCCGCCGCAGCGCGGGCCAGGATCGGCGACCGCGCCGGCAAGCGGCAACAGCAGGCAGCACAGTGTCAGCAGGGCGCGGTTCATGAGCGTGTCCATGGTTGGTCGAGGCAGCTAAAAACATTCGCGCGACTGGCGCGTTCCGTCGATGACGCCGCTGCACTGGCGCGGCGCTTCCAGCGGCGCCTTCGCCACGCGCACGGGGCGGGGCGCCGCGGCAGGCACGGGCGCCGCGGGAGCAGGCGCGGGCTCGGCGTCGTGCGGTCCACCCAGCAGGGTCAGCTTGGTGGCGCCCGCCGTCACGCCCGGCTGCGGGTCGACCTGGTTGCGCAGCACCAGCGACAGGCTGCCCACGCTGCGCGCCAGGTCCAGGTTTTCCGCCTGTTCCGGCGTCACTTCCAGGGTCACGGCATTGACCACGCGGGGCTTGGTTTCGTCGCGTCCCACTTCCTGCGCCACGGCCAGCACCAGGATGCGTTCGAGGACGATCTTGGAAATGTTGCGACTTTGGGGAAACGCGCGGTCGCCCGCATCCTGCTGGGTGCTCACGATGATGTCGACATAGTTGCCCGGCAAGGCGAAGCCGGCCACGCCGATCACATCGTTGACGCGCACGGTGATGGCGCGCCGCCCTTCCGTGATCAGGGCCGACAGGCCGCCCAGGGTGCCGGCGGGTGCCAGCTTGGATTCGCTCAGCGGTTCGCCGCGCAGCACGCTGGTTTTCAGCACCCGTCCCGCCAGCTTGGCCGGATCTTGCAGCGCGCCCTGCGGCAGGCTTTCCGCCGGCCATTCGGCCAGGCGCAGCATCTCGGGCGTCAGGCGCTGGCCCAGGTTGACGTCGCTGGCGGCCACGACGATCTTGCCCTTGCCGGCCGGCGTCTGGCGCAGCAGCCAGTGCGAGGCCAGCAGCACGGCCAGCAGGCCCAGCACGACTGCCAGGCCCATCATCAGCAGGGCGCGCCGGTTCTTCATGCGATACGCTCGCTGAGGCTGGCGGCCGGCATGTCGCAGCTGGCAAACAGGCTGCCCCAGGCCTGCTCCAGGGCGGCCACCGTCAGGCGCGCTTCGCTGCCGGCAAAGCCGGCAAAGTCGCCTATGCGCGCCAGCAATTCCTGCGGATGGCTGGCCAGCAGGGGCCGCCCCTGCGCGCCGTGCAGCTGCAGCAGATGGTTCAGGGCCAGCTCATCGATGGCCATGCCGGCCAGGCGGCACTGCTGGCGGAACAGGGCGCGGTACGCGCTCTCGGCCAGCGGCCCCACCTGCACCTTGTAGCCGATGCGGCGCAGCAAGGCAGGATCGAACAGCTCGCCCGGCGATACATTCGTGACCAGCACGAGGGCGTTGTCGAAAGGCACGCTGACCTGTACGCCGCCGGGCAGGCCCAGCTGGTCGCTGCCGCGCGCCAGCGGCTGCATCAGCCGCGTCAGCAAGTCTTGCGCGCCCAGGCGCTGGCGCCCCAGGTCGTCGATGATCAGCATGCCGTTATTCGCCCGCACATGGGGCGGCGCCTGGTAGCAGCCGCCGCTGGCGTCATGGCGCAGTTCCAGCATGCCGGCGTCGAGCTCGGCGCCCACATGGATCACGGGACGCTGGCACAGCACCCAGCGGATGTCCGTGCTGCGCCGCTCCAGCGCCTGGCGCGCATGGCTGACGTGCTGCGGCGCGGGCGGCAGGTGCTGCGCCGGATCGTACAATTGGATGATGTCGTGGCCGACCACGATGGCGTACGGCACGGCAACCAATCCGTGCAGCAATTGTCCCAGTTGCAGCGCCAGGGTCGACTTGCCGCTGCCGGGCGGACCGTACAGCAGCAGCGAACGCCCCGAATGCAGGGCCGCGCCCACCACGTCGAGCATGCCCGGCCCCGCATGGGCGCTGCCCAGCACGGCGGCCAGGTCGTCGCTGCCCACGCGCTGTTCCTGTACCAGCCACGACTGGCGCGCCACCATGGCGCGGTACGCTTCCAGGGTGACGGGGGCGGCGCCGATATACGCGCAGCGTTCGAGGAAGGCGCCGGCGCGCTGCTTGCCCGCGCTCGTCAGCTGGTACTGCACGTCGATCTCGGATTCGCCGCGCCAGGCCACTTCGGCCATCTGCTCGGCCACCATGAAATCGAGCACTTCACGCAGGACATTGATCGACAAACGCAAGCGCGTCGTCAGTGCGGACAGGTGCGTCTTGCCCCCCACAAACATCAGCTTGGCGATCAGTTCGACCACCAGTGGCCGCTCCAGCCCCGTTTCACGCAAGCTCTTCGGTTGCGGCGGCAAGGGCGGCATCAGGTTCGCGTCGGCGGGGCGCGGCGCGCTCTCGGTGCTCAGGGAATAATCGACCTCCGTCATGCTGCGTCTCCAAGCCGGTTAAGACTGCATTGAACAGAATTCATTCTAGCGAGCGGGGACGGGCGCCCATTGATCAAGAGCAATGAATACCAATCAGAAATAATGCCGCCCTTGCACCGCCAGGCAGCCCAGGGCAATGGCCAGTCCGTACGGCATGTTGCCCACGCTGGCCTGGCTGCCCAGTGGGGCGGGCGCCAGGGGAATGCCCGCCATGCGCGCGATCATCGGCCACAGCAGCTGGCGCAGATTGTCCAGGCAGGCGCGCCACTTGCCCTGCCAGGTGATCATCAGCACGGCCATCAGGCCGCCCAGCACGAAGGTGGCAAAACAGATCAGCAGCACGGGCCACGGTCCCGCAAACGCGCCCGCCATGGCGATCAGCTTGACGTCGCCGGCGGCCATGCCGCGCAGCACGTAGAGCGGCAGGAACAGAAAGAAGCCCGTCGCCATGCCGCCCAGCCACACCGGCAGCACGTTATGCGGCCACAGCCACAAATGCAGGACGAGGGCGGCGAGGATGCCGGACAACACCAAACCATTTGGAATCTTGCGGCGGATCAAATCACTGACGGCGGCCCCCGTCACAAAGCACAACAACAGCAGGTCGCACAAGGCATACGCTGGCATGGCACACCTCCCGAAAAAAAACCCGCCGCTGGCCGGCCAGCGGCGGGCACCCGCTTAGGGCGTCAACACCAGGTTCGACGAAATGTCGGTGAGGACGGCCAGCAAGTTGGTCTTGATCAGCAAGAAACCGGCCGTGATGGCGGTAGCCATCAACGCCGCAATCAAGCCGTATTCGATTGCCGTAATGCCATCCTCATCCTTGACAAACTGCTGTACTGCCGACAGGAAGGTATGCATGACAAGCTCCCAAAAGTGAATCACAAGTCCCTGGCGCAATCGGGTGTGAAACATTGCCCATTCCTGCTAATATGTTTCCTGCCGTAAATTTCTGCGCCATTACATTGACTATAAAGCGCCCACGTTTTGGCAAATTGACGCGCCACAAGTTTCCACATGGAAATTATCAAACCTTGTTGAAATGACGGCTGGCGCAAACAAATGTTGCGATCAGGATTGAAAGTCTTCGCCAGGGCAAGTTTTTTGCAACGCGGTGCCTGAATCTCATGTATTTACATGAAATATTGCATACGTTAATTGCCTATTAGGCAAAAAGACATTATCCTGCTTAGCTCTTCTTTGGAAAGGCCTCTCGCCCGGCGGTAAAGAGCGTCATGCCACCAAATAAATCTTGGCTTCTTGTAGACGGACGCGAACATGCTCTTGCTTGATGCAATGCTGCTATGACGACACTTGTGTGACTACTTTCCAGAGAACGACAATGGATTCCCTACTGAAACACATGGTGGACATGACCGGGCACCGCGACCATACGATGCTCGACATCTCCGTGATCTCGGCGGTCCAGGAGCTCGCTGCCGCGTCGCAGACCCGTGTGCTGGCCCTGACCACCGTGCGGGGCCAGGTGTTCGTGCGGTCGCGGGCCATCATCGTGGCGGGCAGCGTGGCCCGCATGGAAGAGCATACCGATCCTACCCTGCCGGGCGAACCGCTGTCGGACTACCCGGCGCTGGCCGCCTGCATCGCGCGCCATGAGGCGAGCGCCGACACCCTGTGCGCCGACGGCCGCCACCTGCTGTGGCTGCCCATCTGGATCGGCGACCAGGTCACCACCTGCCTGGAAATCACCAACCCCACGCCATACACGGGCGCCACCATCCAGGTGATCGGCGGCATCGTCAGCGTGTACCGCAATTTCCAGAACCTGCTCGACTACAGCGAACGCGATTCGCTCACCGGCTTATTGAACCGCAAGACCTTCGACGACCAGCTGGCGAAAATCCTGCAAAGCCGCGGCGAACCGGAAGCGGACAAGCCGCGCCCCGTCGATGAAGAGCGGCGCCACCATACGGACACGGAACGGCAATGGCTGGCCGTGATCGACGTCGATCATTTCAAACTGGTCAACGACAAGTTCGGCCACCTGTATGGCGATGAAGTGCTGATCCTGATCGCCAACCAGCTGCAATCGTCGTTCCGCTCGCAAGACCGCATCTTCCGCTTCGGCGGCGAGGAATTCGTCGTGCTGCTGCGCTCGATCACGCTGGAAAATGCGCAGAAAATCATCGACCGCTTCCGCACCAATGTCGAAGCGCACGACTTCCCGCAAGTGGGCAGGGTGACTGTCAGCGTGGGCTTCGTCAGCATCAACGCCTACGAAGCGCCCGTGATCATCCTGGGCCGCGCCGACCAGGCGCTGTACTACGCGAAAAGCCATGGCCGCAACCTGGCCTGCCACTACGACGAGCTGGTGGCCAAGGGCTTGCTGACGACCATCACCTCGAACGATACGGCGGAGTTCTTCTAAGCATCCGCGAGGGAGAGAAAACGCATGGGATCGACCTGCCACTTGGCCGCCGACTCATGGCCGACGATCTTGTCGGCGCCGCCGAAGCCGAAGCCGCGCGACAGGTCGACTGTTTCCGGCTTGATGTAGGTCTTGCTCTTCGTACTGAAAAACACATTCACTTTCGGCGCCAGCAGGTTGCTCTCGTGCGCCTCGATGACAACGGCCAGGCGGCCCGATTCCAGCATCACCATGGTGCCTACCGGATAGATACCCACGCAGCGCATGAAATCCTGCGCAAACACGGGATTGAAGTGGAATTTGCTCCACTCATAGATCTTGCGCAAGGCTTCGGCCGCGGGAATGCCCTTGTGATAGCTGCGGTCCGACGTCAGCGCGTCGTACACATCGACGATGGCGGCCATCTGCGCCAGTTCGCCGATGGCGTCGCCGGCCAGCTGGTCCGGGTAGCCGCTGCCGTCGCGCCGTTCGTGGTGGTGCAGGGCGATGTCGAGCGGAATGGCGCCCACCTCGGGCGAGCGGCGCAGGATGTCGTAGCCATCGCGCGGATGGCACTTGATCAGGGCAAATTCTTCCGGCGTCAAAGGGCCGGGCTTGTTCAGCACGCTATCGGGCACCAGCGCCTTGCCCGTGTCGTGCAGCAAGCCGCCCAGGCCCGCCTGGTGCGTAGTGGCCGCATCGATGCCCCGCGAGCGGCAAAACGCCACCAGCAGCGCGCACACGCTGACGGAATGCAAAAAGGTGTAATCATCCTTGCTCTTGATGCGCAACAAGCCGACGAGGGCGCCGGGATTGCGCAGGATCGATTCGGTGATATCTTGCACCGTGTGCTGCACGCGGTCGATCTCGACAGCCTTGCCCAGGCGCACGTCGGCCATCACCGAGCGCACCAGGCTCGACGCCTGGCGCCGCACCTGCGTGGCGCGCGCCAGCTCCATGCCCAGCGACACGCGCGCGACCACTGGCGGCGCCGTGACGATCTGCACCAGTTCGCGCTCGGTGGCGGCCTGCGCCTGCGCCACGGTGGGCGCGTCCTGCACGTCGAGACCCCTGCCGCTGTCGATCACCACGTCATGGATGCCGGCCTGCACGATCTTGCGGATTTCATCGTCGCTGCGCAACAGGAAACGGTTGCGTACGAACGGATGCGTCATCCAGTCGCAACTGAGGTCATGGATGTACATGCCCACTTTTAATTGAGACGAATCAACTTTCTTGAGCATGCTGTCATCCCACAAATACCCGGCTGGAGCACCGAAGGCGCTAGAATGAGTATAACAAAATTGTTATTCTGCTGGCCGCGTTCGGCACTGCGGCGCAACACCCTGTTTTTTCCGCTCACCGCGCTGTTGCCGGCCCTTGCCGGGCAATGGCGCACGCACCGCTTCCGGGATCCATGGAACTACGCCAATTACGCTACTTTGTTGCCATCGTCGACCACGGCTCGCTGTCGCGCGCGGCCCTGGTCCTGCACGTGGCGCAGCCGGCCCTGACGCAGCAGCTGCGCCAGCTGGAAGAGGAACTGGGCGTGCAGCTGCTGCACCGCTCGGCCCAGGGCGTGCTCAGCACCGATGCGGGCAAGGTGTTTTACGAACACGCGCAAGCGATCCTGAAACAGGTGGCCGACGCCCGCTCGGCCGTCACGCAAAGCGCTACGCGGCCGTCCGGCAATGTCACCCTGGGCTTGCCGCACAGCATCTCCGGCGCCCTGGCCCTGCCCCTGCTGCTGGCCGCACGCGAACGCTATCCCGAAATCATCCTGCAGCTGACGGAAGAAATCACGGGCAACCTGAACGAACAATTGAAATCGGGCCGCATCAACCTGGCCGTGCTGTTCGACGATGGCCAGCTCGCGCCCTTTGCCTGCAGCCCCCTGGTGGAAGAGGAGATGCGCTTTATCTGCCGCAGCGATTCGCCGTTCGCGCCCCTGGGTGCCGCACTGTCGTTCCCGCAGGCATTGAGCGCCACCCTGATCCTGCCGGGCCTGCAGCACGGCGTGCGCCCGCGCATCGACAGCCGCGCCCGCGAACTGGGCCTGGAGACGGCGAACGTGATCGAGATCAACTCGATCGCCATCCTGAAATCGGCCATCCTGGCCGGCATGGGCGCCACCATCCTGCCGGCCGCCCCCCTGCTGGCGGAACTGGACAGCGGCGCCATGCGCAGCTATGCCATCCACAGCCCCGTGCTGTCGCGCACGGTAGCCCTGTGCGCCTCGAAAAACATTCCCCTGACGAACGCGGGCAACGCCGTGAAAAACCTCGTGCTGCAAGTGGCCGCCGAGCTGTGCGGCAGCGGGCGCTGGGTGGGGGCGCATGTGCTCTCGCCTATAACATAAGTATTTCTTATACCCCCATCGGCAAAGCGTATTTGCCCACGCTCCTGACTCGTTCTACACTGACCACATTAACTATTTTAAATTTAAAATAGTTATGTGCCGCCCACACGCGGCCGTCCCGTCTGCACAGCGCGCGCCTTACCGGGCACGCCCCTTGTACAGCCGTCATCTGAAACACCCTTTTGGAGACAGCCATGTCCGTGACCACGGAAAACGGCTCCGCAGCGTTCGCTAGAAACGCCGGTGCCGCGCCATCTACACCGCTTGAACCTTCCCGTTTGACCACCGTCAGCCTCGACGACAAATACACCGCCACTTCCGGCACCATCTTCCTGTCCGGCATCCAGGCCCTCGTGCGCCTGCCCATGATACAGCGTTTGCGCGACCAGGCAGCCGGACTGAACACGGCCGGCTTCATTTCCGGCTACCGCGGTTCGCCCCTGGGCGGCCTCGATGAAAACCTGTGGAAAGCCAAGAAACAGCTGGAAGCGCACCACGTGCAGTTCGTGCCCGGCGTCAACGAAGACTTGGCCGCCACGGCCGTCTGGGGTTCGCAGCAGGTGGACCTGATCGGCCCGGCCAAGTACGACGGCGTGTTCGCCATGTGGTACGGCAAGGGCCCGGGCGTGGACCGCTGCGGCGATGTCTTCAAGCACATGAACCATGCGGGCACGGCCAAGCTGGGCGGCGTGCTGCTGGTGGCCGGCGACGACCATGGCGCGTATTCATCGACCCTGCCGCACCAGTCCGACCATCTGTTTTCCGCCTCGATGATCCCCGTCCTGTATCCGTGCAATGTGCAGGAATACCTGGACTTGGGCATCCACGGCTGGGCCATGTCGCGTTTTTCCGGCTGCACGGTGGCCTTCAAGGCGCTGGCCGACACGGTCGAATCGTCGGCCTCCATCGATGCCGACCCGTTCCGCGTGGAAGTCAGGATTCCGCAGGACTTCGTCATGCCCGAAGGCGGCCTGAACGCGCGCCTGTCGAGCATCCCGCTGGGCCAGCAGGCGCGCAACCAGGAAGCGCTGATGCAGGACTACAAGATCTATGCGGCCCTGGCCTACGCGCGCGAAAACAAGCTCAACCACACGACCATCGACAGCCCGAATGCCAAGCTGGGCATCATCGCCTCCGGCAAGTCCTACCTCGATGTGCTGGAAGCGCTGGAAGAACTGGGCATCGACGAGCAGATGGCGGCCGACGTGGGCATGCGCCTGTTCAAGGTGGCCATGCCGTGGCCGCTGGAACCGGACAGCGTGCGCGAATTCGCGCAAGGCCTCGATGAAATCCTGGTCGTGGAAGAAAAACGCCAGATCGTCGAATACCAGCTCAAGGAACAGCTGTACAACTGGCGCGACGACGTGCGCCCCCGCGTGATCGGCAAGTTCGACGAAAAAGGCGAATGGGTGGCGCCGCGCGGCGAATGGCTGCTCACGTCGAAGGCGGATTTTTCCGTCTCGCAAGTGGCGCGGGTCATCGCCAGCCGCATCGCGCGCCTGATTTCCGATCCCCTCACCTGCGACCTGATCAAGGCGCGATTGAGCTTCCTCGACGCCAAGGATGCGGTCCTGAAAAAGGCCGTGAACACGCCGTTCCGCCCCGCGTTCTACTGCTCCGGCTGTCCGCACAACACGTCGACCAAGGTGCCGGACGGCAGCCTGGCCCTGGCCGGCATCGGCTGCCACGTGATGGCCACCTCGATCTACCCGGAAATGAACAAGCTGACCACGCACATGGGCGGCGAAGGCGCGCCGTGGATCGGCCAAGCGGCGTTCTCGGAACTGCCGCACGTATTCCAGAACCTGGGCGACGGCACGTATTTCCACTCGGGCTACCTGGCCATCCGCGCCGCGCAGGCCGCCAAGGTCAACATCACCTACAAGATCCTCTACAACGACGCCGTCGCCATGACGGGCGGCCAGCCCGTGGACGGATTGATTACCGTGCCGATGATGGCGCAGCAGGTGGCGGCCGAAGGCATCGCCCGCATCGCGCTGGTGACGGAAGATTTATCGCGCTACAGCGACCGCTCGAACCTGCCCGCCCACCTGACCTTGCACGACCGCAAGGACATGGATGCCGTGCAGCGCGAATTGCGCGAGGTACCGGGCGTGTCCGTGCTGATCTACGACCAGACCTGTGCGGCCGAGAAACGCCGGCGCAGGAAAAAAGGCGAGTATCCGGATTTGCCTAAGCGCATGGTCATCAACGACGCCGTCTGCGAAGGCTGCGGCGACTGCGGCGTGCAGTCGAACTGCGTATCGATCTTGCCGAAGGAAACGGAATTTGGCCGCAAGCGCACCATCGACCAATCCTCGTGCAACAAGGATTATTCGTGCGCCAAGGGCTTTTGCCCCAGCTTCGTCACCGTCGAGGGCGGCAACCTGAAGAAAACCAAGACGGGCGCCAGCAAGACGGGCGAGACGGACAACTTCGGTCCGTTGCCGGAACCGGTCCTGCCCGGCTGCGACGCGCCGTACAACATCCTCATCAACGGCATCGGCGGCACGGGCGTCATCACCGTGGGCGCGCTGATGGGCATGGCGGCCCACCTGGAAGGCAAGGGCGCGTCCGTGCTGGACATGACGGGCATGTCGCAAAAGAACGGTTCCGTCACCTCGCACGTGAAAATCGCCCGCTCCCCCGCGCACATCCGCGCCCAGCGCATTGCCACGGGCGAAGCGGACCTGATCCTGGGCTGCGACATGCTGACGGCCGGCGCGCAGGATGCCGTATCGAAAATGCGTCCAGGCCGCAGCCTGGCCGTCGTCAACCTGCACGAACAGCCGCCAGGCACGTTCGCGCAAAATGCCGACTGGCAATATCCAACGGCGGAAGTGCGCCAGCTGATCGAGGAATCCGTGGGCGGCGCGGACGCGGCCGACTTCATCGACGCGACAAAACTGGCCACGGCGCTGATGGGCGACTCGATTGCCGCCAACCTGTTCATGCTCGGCTACGCGTGGCAAAAAGGCCGCATCCCGTTGACGGAAGCGGCCCTGCTGCGCGCCATCGAACTCAATGGCGTGGGCATCGAGTCGAACAAGAAAAGCTTCCTGTGGGGCCGCCGCGCCGCCGTCGACGTGCGCCGTGTCACGCAGATCGCCACGCCGTCGCAAGCCATCGTCGTGCAGATGCCGCAAAGCCTCGATAGCGTCATCAAGAAGCGCGTGGAGTTCCTCACCGCGTATCAAAATGCCGCGTATGCGGATGGTTACTTGACCCTGGTCAAGCAGGTGCGCGACCGCGAAAATACCCTGGGACTGGGCCAGAAGCTGTCGACGGCCGTGGCGAAGAACTACTTCAAGTTGCTGGCCTACAAGGACGAATACGAAGTGGCGCGTTTGTACACGGATGGGCGTTTCGTGGAACAGTTGCAGCAGCAGTTCGAAGGCAATTTTTCCGTGAAATTCAACCTGGCGCCGCCGCTGTTCGCCAAGAAGGATGCGAAAGGCCACCTCGTGAAAGCGGAGTTCGGTTCCTGGATGTGGCGCGCCTTCAAGCTGCTGGCGAAAGCCAAGGGGCTCAGGGGCGGCACCTTCGACGTCTTCGGCTATACGGCCGAGCGCAAGATGGAGCGCGCGCTGATCGTCGAATACCGCGAATTGCTGGCGGGAATGCTGGTCAATCTGACGGCAGACAATCTCGGCACCTGCGTGGAACTGGCAGCGCTGCCCGAGAAGATCCGCGGCTTCGGCCACGTCAAGGAAGCGGCCGTCGCCACGTATCGCCAGGACAAGGCGAGATTGCTGGCCAAGCTGGCGGACGGCAGCAAGCACGCGGCGTAAGCCAGCGCAGCTTGAAATGAAAACGCAGAGCCTTGGCTCTGCGTTTTTTTATGCGTCCGGGCAGCGCCCCACCGTCGCTCCCGGCAACAGCACCGGTTGCCAGATTTCCTGCAGGCGTTCCGGTGGCGTGCCGGCCAGCAAGGATTGCAGCATCTCGACCATCTTCGCGCCCGCGCGGCGCAGGTCGGGCTGGTCGATGGTGGTGACGTTGATGCCGATCAAGGTGTCTTCCACATTGCCCCAGACGATGACAGAGATTTCCTTGCCGATTTCAATGCCCGCATCCATCAGCGCGCGCACCACGCCCACGCCGGACAGATGGTTGTCGACGATGACGGCCGTGGGACGGGGCGAGCAAGCCAGCAATTGCTGCATGGCCTGGTAGCCGCTGCGGCGATCGAAGGTATTGTCGAGCAGATAGCGGGGGTCCAGCTGCAAGCCCGCCTGGGCCATGCAGCGGATAAAGCTTTCCTTGCGCTCGAAGGCAAAGTGCAGATCCAGCGGTGCGCTCAGCAGCGCGATGCGCTGGTGGCCATGGGCCGCCAGGAACGATACGGCCAGGTCGATGCCCGTGTCATTGTCGTAGTCAAAATACGCATACGGCGCGTCGATGCGCGTGCGGCCATTCGCGACAAAGGGAAACTCCACCTTCGTCAGGTAGGCGATACGCTCATCAACCACCTTGGTGCGGCCCACCACCAGGCCATCGACCTGGCGCCCGCGCACCATGGTTTCATACGAGGGCTGTTCGTTCTGCGGCGACACGGGAGCGATGATCAAACTCATCTTCGACGCTTCGACGGCATCGGACATGCCATTCACGACGGAAAGAAAGACGCTGTCGCCCAGGTCGCTGGGCAGCAGGGGATAAATCATGCCCAGCACATTGGTGCGGCCGACGGCCAGGCTGCGCGCCAGCGGGTTGGGCCGGTAGCCGACTTTCTTGGCGGCGGCCAGGACGATTTCACGGGTGCGGGAATTGACTTCCGGATAGCCGTTCAACGCCCTGCTGACTGTCGTTTTCGACATGCCGAGGGCAATTGCGAGGCTCTTGAGATTCATGTTAACTACCTGTCTGTATGGCAAAAGAAACCAACTCTGACCGTCAATTATAGCCCAGAGCGCCATACAGGCCGCGCATTCGCGTGCGCCACAATGGTAAAAAAACAACAACACATTGACTATTTAAAAAGCAATGTTTTTAATGCGGCCATTGTGCTGCCTCCGCAGCATGGCATCGTCCATGGCAGACAGACAAGGACAGGCAAGCGAAGCGTGTACTCACTTTGACAATGGCGGCGCCAGGCTCGGCATGCCAGTTCGGCAACATGGGGCGCGCACGATAAGATTATCAAGAAAGCATAATTAACTGGAACTGTGCGAGAATTTGTCCTACTCTTGATTCAGGTAAAGATTACTGACTGGCATGTTGCGCCAGACACAACACATCAACCCGGGCCTCTCCCGTTACGCGCGCGCTGGGCATACTTTCAAAGGTGAACAATGTGGTCTCGCTAACGTCCGTCAACAATCTGCAAGCCTCGCTGGCCACGGCGCAACGCCGGGTCGAGCAAGGCCAGAACCAGGTACGGCGCGACAGCGAACAACTGGCGCAAAGCCGCCAGCTGCTGGCGCGGGAACAGGAATCGCTGAGCCAGACGCAGCGCAGCAGCCAGCAAGCCCAGGCCGATGCCCCCGCCGCCGTCAAGGCGCCACAGCTGGACCAGGCGATCAAGGTGGCCGTGCCGCAACAAGCCATCCCCGCCGCACCGAAAAGCACGCCCCAGCTGAACAGCTATGGCCAGACCGTGGGACGCCTGATCGACGTGACGGCGTAGCGCAAGCTTACTTCGCCATTTCCTCTTCCAGCATCGCCAGCCACCACTTCTCCCCCTTCTTCGGCTGCGTCAGGTCGACCGTCTCGCCCATCTGCGGCGTGGCCAGGTTGACGCCCCGCTTCGCCGCCAGCCCCGCGATGCGGTCGAACGGTTCATGCCACGCGTGCAAGCCCAGGTCGAAGGTGCCGTTATGCACGGGCATCAGCCACTTGCCGCGCAAGTCCAGGTGGGCTTGCAGGGTTTCTTCCGGCTGCATGTGCACGTCGGGCCACAGCTTGTCGTAGGCGCCCGTCTCGATCATGGTCACGTCGAACGGGCCGTACTTGTCGCCGATCTGCTTGAAGCCGCCGAAATAACCGGAGTCGCCGCTGAAAAACACGCGCACGTCCGGCGCATCGATGACCCACGATGCCCACAGGGTCTGATTGCCGTCAAACAAGCCGCGTCCCGAGAAATGCTGCGAGGGCGTGGCCACCAGTTTCACACCGGCAATCGTCGTGCCCTGCCACCAGTCGAATTGCTGCACCTTGTCCTTGGGCACGCCCCATTCAACCAGGGTATCGCCCACGCCCAGCGGCGTCACGAAGTGCTCCGTCTTGGCGGCCAGCTGCAGCACGGCGGCATGGTCGAGGTGGTCGTAATGGTCGTGCGACAGGATGACGGCCTTGATCGGTGGCAAGTCAGCGATGCTGATGGGCGGCTGGTGGAAACGCTTCGGCCCTGCCCACTGCACGGGCGAGGCGCGCTCGGAAAACACGGGGTCCGTCAGAAAGAATGCGTTATTGAGTTTCAACAGCAGGGTCGAATGGCCGAGGCGGAACAGGCTGTTGTCGGGCGCGGCCAGCAGCTGCGCCCGGGTCAGCGCCTGCACGGGCACGGCTGCGGCCGGCACCGTGCTGTCCGGCTTGTCGAAGAAGAATGTCCACATCAGCTTGAGCGTTGCTGCCGTGCCCAGCTTGTGCATGTGCACGGGATTGCGGAACTTGCCTTCGTGGCGTTGCGGCGATTCAGCTAGCGCCGCAGGCTCGGCGCGCAAGGTGCAAGAACTCATGATGATCAGGACTCCCAGGAAGAAGAGACGACGTGCGACTCGGTGCAAGTGCATATGCGGCCCGGCAAAGAATTAACAAGGATTAAATTACACTACACAGTGTAGTTCCTATTTCTGGCAAAGTAAACCAAGAGGTGTAAAATATTGTTTTCAAAGGAGATTTCCCGCCATGGCCGCACCGCAACGCCTCACCGACCGCAAGCGCGTCGCCATCGTCGATGCCGCCATCGCCGAGTTCCGCGAGCACGGTTTTGATGCGACCAGCATGGACAAGATCGCCGCCACGGCTGCCGTATCCAAGCGCACCGTGTACAACCATTTCCCCAGCAAGGACGAGCTGTTTGCGGAAATCCTGCAGCGCATGTGGGAAAGCAGCATGGCCCAGCCTGCCGTGCCCTATGTTGCCGACCAGCCCCTGCGGCCCCAGGTGCTGGCCCTGGTCGAGCAAAAGATGGACCTGCTGTGCGATCCGGCCTTCATCGACCTGGCGCGCGTGATCTTTGGCGAAACCATCCACTCGCCCGAGCGCGCGCAAGCGATGGTGACGCGCCTGAATGAAAAGGAAACGGGCCTGAATATCTGGATCCGCGCGGCGCAGCAGGACGGGCGCATCAAGGCGGGCGAGACCGTGGAAGTGGCGCACCTGCTGATGTCGCCCTTAAAGACCTTTGCCTTCTGGCCGCAGATCACCCTGGGCGAACCGCTGCTGAGCCCGGCACGCCGGCGCGAAGTGACGGCACTGGCCGTCGATATCTTCCTGTGCTATTACGGCGTGACAAAACAGACGGCATAAACGGGCGGCAAGTGGGCGGACAAGGTCTGCCAATGTTCGCCCCCATCGCCGGAATACCAGGCGCCCCCCGTCGTCGACGCCATCACCAAACTGCGCCCATCGTCGGCCAACGCCAGCCCGTGGCGGTACACGAGGTCGTAGCAATGCTGCTGCGGCAAGCCCTCGCGCAAGACCTCGAAACTCTTCCCGCCGTCGCGCGTGCGCGTCACGGCCAGCGCGCCGTCTATGGGGATGCGCAGCACGTCCGCCTGCGCGGGCACGAACCAGGCCGTATCGCCATCGCGCGGGTGCACGGCCACGGCAAAGCCGAAATGCGACAGGGACGCCGTCGTCACTTCCTGCCAGTGCCAGCCCGCATCTTCCGAACGCCAGATGCCGTTATGGTGCTGGCACCACAGCGCGTCCGGCGTGCCGGCGCTGCGCACGATGCGGTGCGGGTCTTGCACGGCTTCGTTTTCATCGAGCTCGGGCGGCATGTAGTCGGCGCGCATGCCCGTCGCGCTCAAGGCCCAGCTGGCGCCGCCGTCCAGCGTTTGCCAGACGCCGCCGCAGGACACGCCTACCAGCACCTTGCTGCTGTCGCGCGGGTCGACGCAGATGCTGTGGATGCCGGGCACGTCGTAGCCGCCGCCAAACCACTGCGCCCGCTGCGGCACGTTCCACAGGGATTCGACCAGCTGCCAGCTGTCGCCGCGGTCGCCGGAACGGAACAGGCCGCCAGGCAGGGTGCCCGCCCACAGCACGCCGGGCTGGTCCGCGCCGCCGGCCGCCAGCGACCAGATCTGCCGCAAGGTCCAGTCCACCGTATCGCTGCTGTCCTCGGGCTTGGCGGGATAGGCGGGCACGGCGACTTCCCGCCACGCGCTGGCGCCCCCGTCGAGCCGGTGCAGCTTGGCGCCGAAGTGGCCCAGGTTCAGGGCCGCGTACAAGGTGCCGTCGCGGCCGTCGTGCAGCAGCATGGACACGGGATCGCCGGCAAACTGCACCAGCGCCAGCTGCCAGGCGCCGGCCGCATCGACATCGAACTGGAACAGCCCCTTGCGGGTGCCGAGATACGCGCGCTGCGGGGCTGCTGTCATGGCGTCAACCTCCTGAAAGGGCCTGCAAGATATACACCTGGCTGTCGGGCCGCAAGGCGTCGTCGAGCACGCGCCGCTCGCGGCAGCGCGCGCCATCGATGAAGATCACCACATTGGGGCGCAGCGCGCCCTGCTCGTCGAGCACGTAGCCGCGCAGGCGCGGCTGCCGGGCAAACGCGGCATCGAGGGCGGCGCGCAAACGTGGCGCGTCCACGGCCACGGTAGGGACGTCGAGGAAACGTGCCAGTTGCTGGGTAAAGTGCAAGTGCGCCATGCTGCCTTCGACGTCATCGGCCTGATCCTCATTCTAGTCCCCTTTGCGGCCAATACAATTAAAATAGAGGCAAGCACACAAGGAGGCCAGGCATGACGATTACCCCGGAAGAACTAGCGGTGCTGATGCAGGAAGTGGAAGTGGCCGACCCCATCGATTTTGCCGACCTGCCCTTCGACGAGCAGGAATTGCGGGGACTGATCGCCAACCACCTGTGCGAGATGGCCGACGCCATGGAAAGCTTCACGCCGGAAGACCGCAACCTGGCGCTGCTGGCCGTGGCGGCCAAGCTGGTGCTGGAAAACCTGGTGCTGCACGTGCAGCTGCTGCGCCGCCACGGCCTGCCCGTCAGCGACAGCGTGGACGCGCTGCTGCAGCGCCTCAAGGGCGGCAAGCCCACCTGAGTCAGGCGCCGTGCAAGCGGCAAGCGGCTACTGCAGGTTGATGGCCGTCAAGGCCATGACGCCACCGGGTAGATCCGTGCCCTGGCGGATGTACAGCACGCCATGGCGCGACAACGCCAGGCTGCCCCCCATGCGGTAAGTCCAGACGGTCTTGTGGCTGGCCAGGTCGATCGCATAGGTATTGTTGCGCCCGCCAACAAACAGCAGATTGCCGGTAACGATCAGATCGCCGCCGAAGTACGCATCGAGGACCGTATCCAGGGGCCAGCTCCACAGGACCGCGCCGTCGCCGAGCCTGCGCGCTTCGAGCGCCTGGTTGGCCTGGTTGCCCACATACACGACGCCCCGCGCCACCACCGGCTGCGTGCTGAACTGTCCCTGCACGGTCCAGCGCACGGCGCGGCTATGCACGTCAACCAGACTCAGGCTGTTATTCGCCGCCTCGCCGGCCAGCGGCCGCTGATTGAGCAGCAGCACGCTGTCCGCATCGGCCAGCACGGGTGCCTGGCGCAGGCTGCTCTTGTTCAGCCCGCCCAGCACCTGCCCCGGCACCGCCACGCCGAAGCGGGCCTTGCCATCTGCGATATTAAACGCCGTCAATGTCCCTGCCGCATGGCTGTACACCGTGTCCCCATTGACGGCGGGCGTCCAGTCATTGACGTTGCCCAGCTTGGGCAAGCCGAGGCTGGCAGACCAGCGTGTCTGCCCCGCCGCCGTATCGATGCCGCTGATATCGTTATTGCCACCCACGTAGACATTGCCGCCAAAAAAGGTGGGCGCCGTCGCCAGGGAAACCCCCAGCAGCGTGCCATTCGTATTCGGCGGACGCACGCCGAGCGGCACACCGCCGGCATGCGCATCGAAGACATGCACGGTATCGTAGCCAGCCATGGCCAGCTTGCCGCCCGAAACGGCCGGCGCGCCCAGATAGCCATCGGACGTGAGCGACTGCGTCCAGCGCGCCTGGCTGTCGCTCTCGTTGAGCGCCGTCACGGTCGAGGTGGTGACGTATTTGGTGCTGCTGCCGTCCACCGGCGCGGCCGATTGCTGGCTGACATATACGAGGCCGTTGGCAGCCACCACGGGACTGCCGACGACCGCGCGCGGGGAACTGGGGCCTAGCCAGGTCCAGCGCCGCGTGAAGCGGCGGCTGTCGAAGGTGGCCGGCACCAGGCCCGTATGCGCGGCATTGCCATTCACGCCTTCCCAGTCACCCACGCCGGGCAAGGCCTGCAGTGCGCCCATGCTGCCGGCGAGCGGCGCGACAGTGACCTGGTAATCCATGCTTTCCGTCTTGTACACCCCCACCGTGAGCGGCAAGGATAGCTCGATCTTGCCCGCGTACACCCCGGGAGCCAGGCCAGGCACCGCCTTGAACGTCAGCAGCCAGCTGCCGTCTGCCTGCTTCTGGCGGTCGGCCTGCTGCAGCACGCCGGCCGTGCCGCTGGCCGGCTTTTCATGCGACTGGGGACGCGTATCGGTCACGCCATCGGCCAGGCGCACAGTTACGTGGATGTCATCGCAGATGGCGCCGGGCTGGGCCGTGCAGCTGCTACTGACTGCCGACAAGGTCATGCCGGGTTTTTCCTGCAAGCCAGGCGGTACGCCAACAGCACCGCCGGCACCGCCGCCACAGGCGGACAAGGTCGTCGTGATAGCCAGCGGCAATGCGGCGGCCCGCCACAACAAAGGGAATAATGTACGCATGCGATATCCATGTTGAGGTTTCATTTCCTCCCCAATGGAGGCGTGCTGGAAACCTGAATCAAATGTTATAGCATGGGAAACATTGCTAAAATCTAACAAATACTCACGCCGGTGCTTTACTTGCGCACGGCCCGCGCCTGGATGGTGATATCGCTTTCGGCCACGGCCACGCAGGGCAGGATGTAGCCGTCCAGCCGCTCGTCGGGGCTGATGCCGGGCCAGTCCACCGTGTAGCGTATCGTTCCTTCGGGCATGTGGCAGATGCACGTGCGGCACGTGCCGTTGCGGCAGGAACTGAGCAAACGGATGCCGGCCAGCTCGGCGGCGACCAGCAGCGTGGTACCGGCCTCGGCCGGAAATTGCCAGCCTTGGGGAAGGATAGTGATGGTAAAGGGCGCGCGCATACGCCCAGTGTAACAGTCAGCTTGCCAAGGTCGTCCAGCTAGCGCCATCCGCGTGGCTGCGCAGCACGGCTTCCGCAAAGGCCAGGCCCGCCACGCCATCGACCACCGTCGGCAGCCAGCGCGCCGCCTCCGGCACGGGCTCCCCCGCCTGCAGGGCGCGGATGCGCAAGGCCGCATCCAGGTACAGTTGGGCAAACGCTTCCAGATACCCTTCCGGATGGCCGGCCGGCACGCGCGTGGCATGGCGCGCCGCGGCGCTGTCGACCCGGCCCGGGCGCAGCAGCTGGCGGTTGCCGCCCTGCGGCGTGAACCATAATTCGTTCGGCTGCTCCTGGTCAAAGTCCAGCTGCGCCTTGCTGCCGAACAGGCGCAGGCGCACCGTGTTTTCGCAACCGGTCGCCACCTGGCTGGCCCACAGGGTGCCCTTCGCCCCGTTCGCATAGCGCAGCATCACCTGCACGTGGTCGTCCAGGGTACGGTGCGGAACAAAGGTGGACAATTCCGCCAGCACGGCATGCGGCGTCAGTCCGCTGACGAATTGCGCCAGGTGATACGCGTGCAAACCCACGTCGAGCAGCACGCCGCCGGGCCCCGCCTTGCGCGGGTCGTTATGCCAGTTGCCTTCGCTCATGCCACCCGCCCCAATCGCATCGGCCAGCCAGTCCTGCGAATACTCCACTTGCACGAGGCGCAGCTCGCCGATGTCGCCTGCCTCGACCATGGCTTTCGCGTGGCGCAGCAGCGGATAGCCGCTGTAGGTATGCGTGAGCGCAAACAGCAGCTTTTTCTGCCCGGCCAGCGCCGCCAGCGCCTGGCCTTCCGCCAAAGATATTCCCAGCGGCTTGTCGCAGATCACGTGGATGCCCGCTTCCAGGAATGCCGTGGCGACGGGCGCATGCAAGTGATTCGGCGTGACGATGGCCACCGCTTCGATGCCGTCCGCGCGCGCGGCCTCCGCCTGCGCCATGGCGCGGTAATCGCTGTAGCAGCGCTCCGGTGACAGGTGCAGCGCGGCGCCGCTTGCCTGCGCGCGCGCCGGGTCGGACGACAGGGCGCCCGCCACCAGCTCGTACTGGTCGTCGATGCGCGCCGCAATGCGGTGCACGGCGCCGATGAACGCGCCCTGCCCGCCCCCTACCATGCCCAAGCGTATCCGTCGCTGCATGTCGTCTCCTTAATTCAAGCCAAGCAAGTGATGAATTTGATCCTGGTCAACCGCGCTGCCCGCAAAATCGTCGAATGCGTGTTCGGCCACGTGGATGATGTGTTCGCGGATGAAGCGCGCCCCTTCGGCCGCCCCGTCCTCGGGATGCTTCAGGCAGCATTCCCACTCCAGCACGGCCCAGCCGGGAAAGTCGTACTGCGCCATCTTCGAGAAAATCGCCTTGAAATCGATCTGCCCGTCGCCCAGCGAGCGGAAGCGCCCGGCCCGGTCCTGCCAGTCGCCATAGCCGCCGTACACGCCCTGGCGCCCGTTGGGCCGGAATTCCGCATCCTTGACGTGGAAAGCCTTGATGCGCGCATGATAGATGTCGATGAAGGCCAGGTAGTCGAGCTGCTGCAGCACGAAGTGGCTGGGGTCGTACAGGATGGACGCGCGCGGGTGGTCGTTGACGGCGGCCAGGAAGCGCTCGAAGGTCACGCCATCGTGCAAGTCCTCGCCCGGATGCAGTTCATAGCAGAGGTCCACGCCCGCCGCGTCGAAGGCGTCGAGGATGGGCAGCCAGCGTTTCGCCAGTTCCGCGAATGCCGTCTCCACCAGGCCGGCGGGGCGCTGCGGCCACGGGTACAGGTAAGGCCAGGCCAGGGCACCGGAAAACGTCACGTGCGCCTTCAATCCCAGGCGCTGCGAGGCGGTGGCCGCCCACAGCAGCTGCTGCGTGGCCCAGGCCGTGCGGGCGGCGGGATCGCCGCGCACGTGCTCGGGTGCAAAGCCGTCGAACAGGGCGTCATAGGCGGGATGCACGGCGATCAGCTGGCCCTGCAAATGCGTGGACAATTCCGTCACCTGCAAGCCGTGGCGCGCCAGCAGAGCGACGACGTCATCGCAATACTGCTGGCTGCTGGCCGCCTGTTCCAGGTCGAACAGGCGCGGCGCCGTGGGCAGCTGCAAGCCCTTGTAGCCCAGGCCGGCCGCCCATTGCGCCAGGTGCTCGAGCGAGTCGAACGGCGGCGCGGCGCCGAGAAACTGGGCCAGGAAGATGGCCGGGCCCTGGATGGTTTTCATATCGATGTCCTGTTAGATAAAGCCGGGGTCAGACCCTCAATGCCGCTAACGCAAAGGTCATTGCTAGCGGGCGAGGGGGTCTGACCCCAGATTTTAAAAAGGCGAGTTCGGAAAGTAGAACTGCTTGGCGTTCTCGCGCGTGATCAGCACCGAGGGAATGATCGTATTGGCCGGCAATTTATCACCTTTCAGGCGCGCTTCCGTCGTCAGCTTGATGGCGTCGTACATGAACTTGGGCGAGTACGACACGTCGGCCACGATCAGCGGGTCGGAACCATCCATGATCTTCTTCACGGCGCCCTTCGCGCCCGCGCCGCCGAACACTTGCTTGATGTCCGTGCGCTTGGCTTGCGCGATGGCCTTTTGCACGCCGATGGCCATGTCGTCATCGGCGGCCCAGACGGCGTCGATGTGCTTGAAGCGGGTCAGGTAATCCTGCATGACCTTGAAGGCATCGTCGCGGTTCCAGTTGCCGTACTTGGCGTCCAGCACCTTGATGTCGGGATGACCCTTCATGACGGCGGAAAACGCGTCGTAGCGCTCGTTGTCCAGGGTGGTCGGCATGCCCCGCAGCACGACGATGTTGCCCTTGCCATTCAGGCTTTTCGCCAGGTATTCGGCCGGCAGCTTGCCGAAGGCCGTGTTGTCGCCCGCGATGTACGCATCCTGCGACTGCGTGTTCGTCAAGCCGCGGTCCACCACGGTCACGTACACGCCCTTGTTCTTCACCTGCGCCACGGGCTGCGTCAGGGACGCCGATTCGATGGGGAAGATCACCAGGGTGTTGATCTTGTTCACCGTCAACATGTCCTGCAGCTGGTTCGCCTGCTCGGGCGCCGTGGCGGCCGTCTTGACGATGATCTTCAGCCCCGGATGGGCCTTTTCCAGCTCCGCCTTGGCCTGGTTGGCCCACCAGACGATGCCCGAAGTAAAGCTGTGCGTGGCCGTGGGGATGGCCACGCCCACCACCAGCTTCTCAGCCGCCTGCGCACTCGGCAGCGCCCACGCCTGCATCACCAGCACTGCCATCCCTGCTACCCGTATAAAGCTCTTCATGCTGCTCTCCTCCAAGGTTGTGGGCGCCCGGCGGCCGCCCTTTCAGAACGCCGCTCTTGTTTTATTTGCGGCCTCGCTGCAGGAAGGCGACGGCGATGATCACCACGCCTTGCACTGCGGCATTCAGATAGACACTGATGATGCTGGTCAAATTCAGGATGTTGCTGATCACGGACAGCAGGATGGCGCCGATCACGGTGCCGACGATGCGCCCTTCTCCCCCCTTGAGGGCCGTGCCGCCCACGACGACGGCGGCAATCGCTTCCAGTTCCCACAGCAAGCCCGTCGTGGGCGTGGCCGAGCCCAGGCGCGGCACGTACAGCACGGTGGCGATGCCCACGCATACGCCCAGCAGCATGTAGGTGGCGATCTTCACCTTGTCGACATTGATGGCCGCATAGCGCGCCACTTGCTCGTTGGAACCAATCGCCTGTACATGGCGGCCAAAGGTCGTGCGGTTGAGGATGACGGCGCCCCCCGCCGCGACGAAGAGGAAGATCCAGATGGGGATAGGCGCGCCCAGCACGCTCGTGTAGTAGACGGGGCTGTACAGATCGGACAGGGTGGCGTCCAGGGTCAGCGCGCCGCCGTCGGCCAGGTACGTCAAGACGGCGCGGAAGATGCCCAAGGTGCCCAGGGTGACGATGAAGGGTTCGATATTGCCCTTGCTGATCAACAGGCCATGCATCAGGCCGAAGCCGGCGCCCAGTACCAGGGCCATGGCAATGCCCAGCACCAGCATGGTGATCGGCGCCAGGTTGCCGCCCGCCCCTTGCGCCAGCGCATTCATGAAATAGATCATGCAGCCCGCAATCAGGGCCGCCATCGAGCCCACCGACAGATCGATGCCGCCCGAGATGATGACGAAGCTCATGCCCACGGCGATGATGCCGATGAAGGCCGTGCGCGTGAGCACGTTCATCAGGTTGTCCAGGGTGGCGAAGTCGCCATTGAGCAAGGTGCCCGCGATGCACAGAGATAACAGGCCCAGCACGGGGCCAAAGCCCTTGATGCGCGCGCCCAGTCTGGCGATGCTGGCACCGGTGGCGCCGGTGGATACGGTGGTGTCAGTGCGTGCCGGTTGCATGGGCAATCAACTCCTCTTCGGTCAGGTGGTCAGCAGACAGGGTGGCTTGCAAGGTGCCGGCGCGCATCACGGCGACCCGGTGGCACAGGCCGATCAATTCGATCAGTTCGGATGAAATCACGATCACGGCGCGCCCTTCGGCGGCCAGGCGGTGGATCAGAAAATAAATGTCGCGCTTGGCGCCCACGTCCACGCCGCGGCTCGGTTCATCGAGCACGACGACACGGGGGTCCGAATGCAGGTATTTCGCCAGCGCCAGCTTTTGCTGGTTGCCGCCGGACAGCATGCGCGCGCGGCTATCGCGGTCGCCCGTGCGGATATTGAAGTCCTCGACGGCCTTGGCCAGCGCCGCCTTTTCCGCTGTCACGTCCAGCCACGGCCGCGCATAGCGCTCCATCGTCATCAGGGTGAGGTTTTCGCGCAAGCCCAGGTTCACGTGCAAGCCCTTGCCCTTGCGGTCTTCGCTCAAATACGTCATGCCGTGCTGCATCGCTTGCCTGGGCGTGCGGATGTCCACGGGCTGGCCATTGAGATGGATCAACCCCGCGCTGCGCGGACGCAAGCCCAGCAGCGCCTCGAACGATTCCGTGCGCCCTGCCCCCACGAGGCCCGCAAAGCCCAGCACTTCGCCCGCGCGCACCTCGAAGGACAAGTCCCTGGACCAACCCGGCACCGTCAGCCCCTCGACTTTCAGCAACACAGGAGCTTCTTTCGCCAGCGCCACTTTCGCCGGGAACATGTCCGACAGTTCGCGCCCCACCATCAGGTTCGCCATCTGCTGGCGCGTGAGGCTGGCCGTCGGCTCGCGCGTGACGAAACGCCCGTCGCGCATGACGATGACCTCGTCCGTGTTGCGCTCCACTTCGTCGAGCTTGTGGGAAATGTAGAGGATGGTGACGCCGTCCGCTTTCAGCTGCGCCATCACGGCAAACAAACGCTGGGTTTCCGACGACGTCAGGGTGGCAGTGGGCTCATCCATGATCAGGAAGCGGGCGCGGCGCGACAAGGCCTTGGCGATTTCCACCAGCTGTTTCTCGGCGACAATCAGGTCGCGGATCTTCGTGTCGGGCGACACGTCCAGGCCCACCTGTTTCAGATAGCGCGACGCTTCCTCGCGCATGGCGGCCTCGTCCAGCAGCCAGCCCCGCGTCTTTTCGTGGCCGAGGAACATGTTTTGCGCCACCGTCAGGTGCTCGGCCAGGTTGAATTCCTGGTGGATCAGCACGATGCCGGCGCTTTCCGCCGCGCGCGAACTGCTGAAACGCCGGGGCTGGCCATCGATCAGCAACTGCCCTTCGCTCACGCCTTCATAGCCGGCGAGGATTTTCATCAGGGTCGACTTGCCGGCGCCGTTTTCTCCCAGCAAACCATACACGCGCCCGGGCGCCAGGGTAAAACTGACGCCATGCAAGACGCGCACGGGGCCGAAATCCTTGCAGACCCCCTCGAAACCGACGGCAACGCTCACTATGCACTCCCTCGCAAGACCAAATGATGATTCAGCAGCACGCCCGGCACCTGCGCCGCCGGGTCCGCCAAGCGCTGCAAGAGCAGACGGGCCGCCGTCTCGCCCAGCTCGCGCATCGGTTGCGCGATGGTGGTGAGGCCGGGGTCGATCTGCGCGGCAATGGCGATATCGTCAAAGCCGATCACGGCCACGTCTTCGGGCACGCGCTTGTTCAGCTGGCGCAGCGCGCTCAGCACGCCGATGGCCAGGGTGTCGGAGACGGCAAAGATGGCCGTGGGCGCATCGGCTCCCGCCATCATCTGCAACGCGGCGGCCGTGCCGGCTTCGTAATCGAGGCTTTGCACCGTGTGCACCCACTGCGGCTGCACGGGCAGGCCGGCGGCCGCCAGGGTGTCCAGATAGCCTTGCTGGCGTTGCCGCGCGTACAGATAGCGTTCATCCGAGTTGATCAGGCCAATGCGCGTGTGGCCGCGCGCCAGCAGATGCGCGACGGCGTCGGACGCGGCCCGGTGATTGTCGATGCCGACATAGGGCACGGCCACGGCGGGGTCGAATTCGCAGCAGGCCACCCAGGGCAGGCTGACGGATTCATGCGACAGGGCATGCTGCACCGTGTCCGGGTCCAGGCAGATGGCGCCATCGGCGCGGTGCATGCGCAGCAAGTCGAAATACGAGCGCTCGCGGCCCGCATCGGCGCCCGTGTCGCACAGCAAGACAAAATAGCCGTGTTCGCGCGCCACCGTGTCGATGCCGCGCACGATCTGCGCATAGAACGGGTTGCCCACGTCGGGCACCATGGTCAGCAGCATGCGGCTCTCGGCCGTGCGCAGGCTGCGCGCCAGATGGTTCATGCGGTAGCCCAGCGCCGCCACGGACGCGAGCACCTTGTCGCGCGTGGGCGCCCGCACCCCCGCCTGCTCGTTCATCACGCGCGAGACGGTGGCCACCGACACGCCCGCATGCGCGGCGACGGCGCTGATGGAGACGGTTTCTGCGGGCAAGGACGACGGAAGGGCTGGCGGCATGTAAGTGCTCAACAAAATGTAATCGATTACATTTATAGGCCAGTCACGCGTGCGATGCAAACATTATCGATGCTGCAATGCGCAAAAAACAGGCAGGGAATCGGCAGAAAACGGGGAAAAGACGGCCCTGCGCGGGCCGCCGGCGGCAGCTATTCCTGGACTTGCAAGACGTTCTGCTGCACGGCAAAACCGGCACGCACGGCGGCCAGGGCCGCCACCCACAGGATCAGGCCGGCACCGAGGCAGCCGACGGGATGCAAGGGGCCGTGGCGCACGGTCAGCGGATAGCCGATCGCCCACACGCACAGCGCCATGCCGATCGCCACGTGGCGGCGCGCCTTGAACAGCCAGGCCAGCGGAAAGAAATGCAGGCCCACGATGAAAATGACGGCGGGAATGAACCACGCCTGCAGGCCCAGGTTTTTCAGGACGTTGCCGACGATAAAGATGGCGATCCATTGCCCCGCATTCACGATATTGAACAGCCGCCCCACGCGTTTGGCCTGCGGCGTTTGTTCCGCCGCCGCATGCGCGGCCCGGTGGCGGCGGAACTGGCGCCACGCCAGCATGAACAGCAGGACGGTGATGCCGGCAACCGGCAGCAAGCGCAAGGGATGCGCGCCATACGTCTGCACGCACCAGGCGGCCACCCACAGGCCGCCAAACAGGGAAAAGAACATGGCGCCGATGGCGCTGCGGGCCAGCGCGGCGGCGGGGTCGGGTTGCGGCAAGGTCATGGCGTGTTCTCGCAGTGAAAGAGCTTACTGCATCATCGCACAAAACGTCTCGGGATTGCCGTCAAGAATGACGCCGCTGGGCCAGCGGTGGCTGCGCTGCTGGGCCCGCAGCAGGGAAGCGGCCAGGGCCGAATCCCCATCGACGGCGTACACGAAGACAGGCATGTTCAGGCTGGCGGCATCGGCCAGCAAGGCCGGATTGGCGTCCAGGCTGCGGGCATCCACGTGCACGCCCGCCGGCATGCCGATCTGCTGCTGCACGCGCTGCAGCCACGGCTTGTCCAGCTTGGGCGGGCGGGCATTTTTCGCGATATAGCGGCTGACCCGGTTGGCGCCGGCCGCCTGCGCATTGCGCGCGTCAAACACGAGCAAGCCCAGATAACCCTGCGGGTCGGCGCGGCGCGCGCACGCGAGGTTGTTCGGCACGCCCGAAGTCAAGAACCAGTTGCCGTGCTTGATGTTCGTACGCAACTGCCCCACCAGGGCCGCGATGGGCGCGCACGACGCCACCACATCCTTGATTTCCGCATTCAGGGTCTTGGTCGGGAATGCCGTCGCCAGGTCGGCGACATCGCTGACGAACGGCGGCGTTTCCGGCGTGGCCACGCCGCGGTTCTTCATGCTGGCGGCGCGCCAGTCGTCGGCCGTCAGCTGTTTCACGGTGCGGGGCGAGCCCGTGTCGACCACTCTCCCCGTCAGCAGGTCGTGGTGCACCACCCAGCTGCCGTCGCCCAGCAGCTGCAAATCCGTCTCGACGCCGTCCCAGGTGCCGAAATACGTGTTGCGCAGCGCGCTCAGCGAGTTTTCCGGCGCATTGCCCGCGCCCCGGTGGGCATGCACCTTCATGCCCAGGCAATCGGCCTGGACGGCCGTACTGGCCATGCTGAGCAGCAAGGCCAGTACGGCCGCCTTATTTTTGTTGCGGGTGATAGCCATAGTGAATTCCCTGCAAAACGTGGATGCGGATCGCTTCGTTGACGGGGTAGCTGTAGCCCTGCCCCACCGCCACGACGTGCGTGATATTGGCCAGCAAGCCCTTGCCGGCGATTTGCCAGCGCGTGCTGTCGCCGTCGGCCTGGCGGTTCCAGTCCAGCATCTGGCGGAACAACTCGCTTTTCGTGACATGATTGTCCGACAGGCTGAAGATGCCCCAGGTTCCCAGGAAGGCGCCGGCCAGCACGCCCGTGGCGATCCAGGCGGAACGGCGGCTCAGCTGGCCGTCGGCGCCCGCCTGCTCGCCGCGGCGCGCCGCCAGCACCAGCAAGCCCACCGTGGCGACCAGGTACAGCAGCTTCGAAAAGTGGCCGATGGCGCCCAAGAGCGAAAAGAACAGGGCCACGGGCGGCACGATGGCCGCGCGCGCCGCTTCCTTGCCCTCCTCAAAATACTTGCCGCCCACTTCGAAGTCGTTGCGGCTGGCGCGGTATTCCACCAGCTTTTCCGCCGTCTGGCGCGCGGCGAACTGGTCGAACAGACGGCTGAACTCGGCGGGACTCGCATACGCATCCTGCACCACGGCGCCCTTGGGCAAGCGCAAGCCCTTGCTCGCTTCGCTGCCATCGCCGCCATCGGGCCCGTCGCGCAGCACGGCCTGGATGCCGGGGCGCGCCACGAAAGCGGCGAAGGACAAGCCCGGCGGAATGCGGTCGCCCTTGACGTGCAAGCCCTTGCCGGCCGCTTCCGACGCATAGCGGCGCTTGACGGCCAGACGGAACGATAACTGGTCGGCAGGATGCCAGTTGGCGGAGACGGGCACTTTCTTGCGCACATTGCTGACCACGGCCGCCTTGCGCCGCGCCGGCACGGAATGGGGCTGCCAGCCGTGGCGCGACAGGCTTTGCCGATAATCGTTCCAGGCCGATTCCTGCTGCTGGCGCAAGCCCGCGTCGTCGTCGGGAATGATACCCGAATACAATTTCCACTTCTCGTGCACTTCGCCGATCGCCTGCTGGTACTTGTCGTAGTAACCGGCCGCGCCGCCCGCGATCTTGCGGACATTGAAATTGATCAACTGCTCCTTGGCCGGCTCCATGCGCTCATCGAGGTGGCCGACCGAGACGGCCAGGAACGGGAACAGCGCGAGAAAAGCCTTGCCTTCGGGCTTGGCGAACAGGGTGGGGTCGTCGACCAGGCCCTGCAATTGCAGGCTGCCGCCCACCAGCGAGCGCTGCATCAGGGTGGTGTTGAAGGCCAGGCGGCGAAATTGCGCATCGCGCGTTTCGACCAGCACCGTGACCGTGGTCTTCAAAATGCCGAACACGACCGCCGCCGTGGCGACGCAGCAAAAGATGATTTTTTTCCAGCTTGGGCCGCTGCCATTGTTCTTCAGCCGCCGGCGCCACATCAGTTGCAGCACCACCAGCGCGGCGGCGATGCCCGACAGGCTGCGGCCATAGAATTCCACGCCCTCCACGTCGTGCGGCTTGACGTCGCCGCCCACCACGTCGAGCAGGCGGGCATTGAAGCCCAGCTC
The DNA here is from genome assembly GCF_009208755.1 of Janthinobacterium sp. FT14W. Taxonomy (NCBI): domain Bacteria; kingdom Pseudomonadati; phylum Pseudomonadota; class Betaproteobacteria; order Burkholderiales; family Oxalobacteraceae; genus Janthinobacterium; species Janthinobacterium sp. FT14W. The sequence goes on from NZ_WFLL01000003.1 coordinate 213,363, forward strand.
GAAGCACAGGTACATCATCGTCAGGACGATCAGGATCAGGGTCTGCCGGATCTGCAGACTGCGCAAACTCGCGGCCATCTTATTTCCTCAGATCGATGACGACGGGCTTGATCTCCTCAGCCTGGAAAACCATGGGCGCCGCCGGCGCGGCAGCGGCGGCACGCGGCGCGGGCAGGCTGATGACGGCGGGCGCCGCCGCCT